>JAFNUH010000144.1 GCA_017384185.1 Alistipes sp. | reverse complement strand
TCAAACCACGCCTTCTTCCAGTCGCTCTCACGACGCTGATACTCCTCGATTATCGAGGTGAGCGAGTCGGTACGCTGGCGCTCGATAGCCAGCAGAGCCTTGGCGTTTAACTTCTTGTTACCTTTTTTTATTAGCTGTGCCTCTGCTTGGGGGGCAAACATAAGGGCAAAGAGTAGTGTGAGCAGTGCTTTAAATGCTGTTCTATTCATTTTAGAATTTGAGGTTTAGATTGAATCCAAAGACGGCATCGTTGCCGGTAAGTTGTGTATATTGGTAGTCAAACATTGGTTCGATTTTAACGGTCAGGTCATCCGACACGTCGAAATCCTTTAGGTGCGCATCTACGTGTGCATCAATAGCCTGGAAGGCATAAACGGCAGCCGTAAGCAGGATGCTGAGGTCTCGGTTACGGCGATACGAGTCTCGCAGGTTCTTGAGGAACGATGCCGAGTAACGACCACCGAACTCATCCTTTGACACGCCACCCGGATATTTACCTGGATTCTGCTCGAAGTCGTTGAGCAGTGCGTAGGCGTTCTGGAATCGTTTGAAGCCTCGGTTATTCCAGTCAACAACATATATCATCGATGCCATACCTCCGATAACGATGGGCACCTTCCAGTAACTCTTATTATATGCCTGTCCTGCGCCAGGGCAGATGATAGAGAGCGTGGTGGCCTTCTTCACGTCCGACACATCGTTAGTTGCGTAACTTAGTGCCGTGTCGCCCAGGAAATAGATGTACGAAGCTGCCGCCGAAAACATAAAGACCTGACGCTTAGTATTGGCACTAATCATCTTGCTCTGCACCTGATTGAGTTTTTCGGTACGTGACATACCCTCGAGCAGTAGTGCGTCGTACTCTCGTTTTAGCGGGCGGTACTTGCTGCCAAAGTGTGCCCAAAGACCTATCGAGCCACCAAGCGTACCGTACAATATAGGGAGTTTCCAATACTGCTTGTTATATATCTGTCCATATCCGGGCAGAACTGCCGATGTAATGCAGACCTTCGATAGCGACATCGAGTCGGCAAACCACGGCTCACGGGGGATGATATTTCCATTGGCATCCAGTCGTCCTAACTCTCTTGCACGCTCCTTCTGGCGAGCGAGGCGTGAGAGTGAGTCTGCAAGACGTTTAGCCTGCTTCTCTGAGATGCGCTTTAGCTCATCGGGTATGTTGGCGATAGAGTCCGCACGTGCCTGCTCCAGTGAGTCGAGCTTGTCAATCAACACGCCGTCGGTAACCTTGCGTATGCTACCTCGCTTTAGACTCTGCGCCGATGCCGAGTAACCTATAAAAATCAATATTGCAACCATCACCACACGGCACAGCCACGTGCGACCCGCTGAGGTCGTAGTCATAGTTGTGTTGTGATTATGATGTCCCATTTTTTACTATATTATTTATTACGCAGACGCTCGATAAACTGCTCAATCTCCTCGTCGTTTGAGAAGTCGATAACTATCTTGCCGCCGCCACTCTTGCTACGCTTGATGCTGATGTTCTCCGAAAAGTAGGGCTCCAGCTGCTCTACAAGGCGAGAGTATGACTCGGGATACTCCTCCTCGGTAGGCTCTGTGCCATCTCGCTGTTCGCTTATCTTGCGTGCCAGCTCCTCTGCCTGACGCACCGACAGAGCCTTCTTGATGCAACGCTTTAATGCCCACACCTGCTTGTCGGCATCTATGCCTGCGATAGCCTTAGCGTGTCCCATAGTGATAAGACCCTCCTTGAGTGCGAGCTGCACCTCGTTGGGAAGATTCAGCAGACGCATATAATTTGATACCGTAGAACGCTTCTTACCCACCTTCTCTGCCATAGCCTCCTGCGTAAGACCGCACTCCTCGATAAGGCGCTGCATACCCAATGCAATCTCTATGGCATTGAGGTCCTGACGCTGGATGTTCTCCACCAAAGCCATAGCGTGCAGATTCTCATCATCGACCTCACGTATATATGCGGGCAGGTTCTCCAGACCTACAATCTGTGATGCTCGCCAGCGACGCTCACCGCTGATGATGATATATTTACCGTCCTTGTTCTTCTTTACGGTAATGGGCTGAATAACACCTAACTGGCGGATAGAGTCAGCCAACTCCTGCAGAGCCTCGTCGTCGAACTGCGTACGTGGCTGTGTGGGGTTGGGTATTATCTCATTGATGGCAATCTCTGCCATCTGATTCATAGGTGTAGCCTTCACAGAGATTGCCTCGGTGCCGAAGATGGCATCCAAACCTCGTCCTAAACCCTTCTGTTTCATTGTATCTCGTGTTATTTGTTTGCTTTGCGGTTACGCTTCAAAAACTCTTTGGCAAGTGTGAGGTAGTTCACAGCACCCGTTGCTGCCGCATCGTAGAGCATAATGGGCTTACCGTGCGAGGGTGCCTCACCCAAGCGGATATTACGCTGGATAACCGTATCGAATGCCAACTCGCCAAAGTGCTGACGCACCTCGGTTGCTACCTGATTGTTCAGACGGTTGCGCATATACATCGTAAGCACAAAACCCTCAATCTCGAGGTTGGGGTTAAGTCCGCCCTTAACAATCTTGATGGTGTTAAGCAGCTTGCTAAGACCCTCCAAAGCCAAATACTCGCACTGCACGGGAATCAATACTGAGTCTGCCGCAGTAAGGATATTTACTGTGGTGTATCCCAGCGATGGCGAGCAGTCGATTAAGATGTAGTCGAACTTATCACGAATAGGCTCAATCACACCCTTAATAATATGGTGTGCATTCTCCATCTTGGGAAGTTCCGTATCTGCTGCTACAAGCTGTATGCTTGAGGGCAGTACCCACAACTTCTTGATGTCGGGACTCTGCAAAATAACCTCCTCGGCACGCTTTTCGCCCACTAAACACTCGTAAATTCCCTCTAAGTCGATGTCGAAACCTAAACCCGATGTGGCATTTGCCTGTGGGTCGGCATCCAACAACAACACCTTTTTGCCCAACAGAGCCAACGATGCTGCGAGGTTAATGGCGGTAGTGGTTTTACCTACGCCTCCTTTTTGGTTTGCTAAAGCTATTACTTTTGCCATCCGATATTGTGTTCTCTTAATTTTTACAACTTTTTAATCCGCTTTTTGCCACTGTTTGGACCTTTACGCTAAAAAGCAGGATATAATCGGACAAATTTAGTGAAATTAAATTAAATAAAACAACGATTGCCGAAAAATGCTTAACTTTGTGGTCGGTATAACCAAACAAAAAGAGTGAAAACTATGGCGGAAGATATTAATAAAGAGCAAGTAATGGATGCAAAGGCTACGATGAGTGGTCTTGTCGAGCCGAAGGGCAACCCGAAGGCTCATCGCACGGTTGCGTGGTGGGATTTAGTGGTTGTGATGCTATTTTTCTTCATCTCGCAGGTGTTGGGAGGTCTAATCTCTACGGCGCTTGGTGTAAGACTTCCCGGCGAGGCATATACTACCAGCTTCGATGCCGATGTGCTGGAGGCGGCAGCCTCGATGCAGGCTCGTTTTGTGGCTATCACCTATGCCATATCGATGACCTTGTGTTTTGTGATGATAGGCGTATATCGTAAACTGAGGGGGCTTGGTCGTCTGCTTTCGTTCCGTTCTTCGGGGTGGGCATCGCCCTTTAGACTTCTCTGCGGTTATCTTCTTTTGTGGTGCGTGAGCATCGCCGTAGAGCCGCTGGCGGAGCTTCTGCCTGGTGACCAGGATAGCCTTGGAGGTGGCGGCTGGCTGCTTATCTCTGCGGTGTTGTTAGCACCTGTGTTTGAGGAGGTTGTATTCCGTGGATATGCGGCTGGAATCGTGCGTCGGATTTATGGCGGCTTGGCAGCTTGGATTGTCTCTGCACTGCTGTTTGGCTTTGTTCACGCCATTCCGTCGGTAATTGTTCCTGCCGTGTTTAGCGGTTTGGTTTTGGGCTATTTTTACCTGCGTTATCGCTCGCTTGGTATGGTTATTATGTTGCACGCAATGAATAATATTACGGCGTGCTTCCTGCGCTCGATAGATTTGGGTGATGTTACGTTCCACGAATTGCTCGGCGGAGGCGTAGTATATTGGTCGGTTTATGCCCTCTGTGCGGCGGTCGCTTTGGTGGCGTTGATACGTATGGGAAGCATCGTAAATCGTATTAAAAGCGATAATTATCAACTCAAAGTGTAATAATATCGGTAAGTTCTGCGTTAATTCAAGTAAAAAAACTATCTTTGTCGAATATTATGCGCCGATTGGTTGATATATTGCTCTTTGTTGCCTTGTTGGGGGTGACTTCGTGTCGTGAGCTGCCAGACTATCTGGTGGGTGACGATACCATCGCTCGTGTGGGACGTAACGAGCTGACATTGGCAGATATGGCTGATGTTATGCCATCGAATTTGCAGGGTGAGGATAGTGTCGTTTTCGTCAAGCAGTATGTCGATAAGTGGATTGTGCGACAACTCAAGGTTGAGGAGGCTGACCGTCTGTTCTCAGGTTCGGAGAAGGATATTGAGAGGCTTGTGGAGGATTACCGCCAATCGTTGCTTACGGGCAAGGTGGATCAATACTACGTAGATGAGCAGATGGGTGGCGACTTTACCGATGAGGATATTGCCGAGTATTACAATACCCACAAGTCGGATTTTACACTCGACCGTACGCTGGTAAAGGGTCGTATCGTATGTTTCCCCGCATCGTATCGCCTGAG
>JAFNUH010000143.1 GCA_017384185.1 Alistipes sp. | reverse complement strand
TTATGACGTTAAACTTCATATAAAAGAGTATGAAAAGGATAAAGGAGAGATAGATGTTCGAATTTTTAATGCAGGTGCCAATAAGATACTTTTCTCAACCTTTACAAATGAAGAGAAACAGTATGCAAAGGAGATAGGACTCACGCAAGGTATGAAGCGTGGAGTTGTTTATAAGATTGATAAGGTAAATTTAGGCATTATTCCATCGAAAGTAGATTCACTGATGATGCTTAATGTTGTGTATGGAAATATGGGTGCTACATCACAACGACTCAAATTGCGCTCTATTTCATATTCCGATGGTCAGTATAAAACTTATAAGTATCAAGTTCGTCCGTTCTTGATTGATAATTTTGAGAGTGGAAAATTTATTCCTTTGTTGGCTGTACTTTCGTGGTGGTACGATGATAAGGCAAATTTGTTCCGCTGTTGCGGAATGCCAATGTTAAAATCAAATCTTTCGGATGAAATATTTGAGAATGTGCCACACTATTACATTATAGGTATAACGCTTGAGAAACAATAAACAACGAAATAATAATGTATAAAAACCTGCGAGAATATATCGCCCGCCTGGAGCAAGAGGGGGAGTTGGTAAGGGTTAAAACACCCGTCAGCACCCGCTTTGAGATTGCCGAGATTACCGACCGTATGGTTAAGTCGGAGGGTGGCGGCAAGGCTATCTTGTTTGAGAATACGGGAACGGAGTTTCCTGTCATCACAAATATGATGGGCTCGAAGCGCCGTATAGCTATGGCTCTCGGTGTGGAGCGTTTGGACGATATTGCCGAGCGTATCCAGTCGCTGTTGGGTGATGCTCTCTCGCCAAAGGGTTCGCTGTGGGAGAAGATGCGTATGTTGCCGCTACTGGCAGATGTTGCTAAGTGGTTTCCGCAGAGCGTGTCGGGACGTGGCGAGTGTCAGCAGGTTGTGTGGCAGGGTGATGAGGTCGATTTGGAGCGTCTGCCGATGTTGCACTCGTGGGAGTGCGATGGTGGGGCATTTGTGACTCTGCCTATGGTAAATACCATCGACCCCGAGACGGGCTTGCGCAATGTGGGTATGTACCGTATGCAGCGCTTCGACAAGCGTACGACGGGTATGCATTGGCATATACATAAGACGGGCGCACGCCACTACGATGCCTATAAGTGTTTGGGACAGAGGATGCCCGTTGTGGTGACATTGGGTGGTGATCCCGCATATACATACGCTGCTACGGCTCCTATGCCCGATAATATGGACGAGTATTTGTTGGCTGGTTTCCTGCGTCAAAAGCCTGTGAAGTTGGTTAAGGCTCTTACGTGCGATATTCGTATCCCGTCGGATTGCGACTTTGTAATCGAGGGTTATGTTGACCCTGCAGAGGCGAAGGTTGTAGAGGGTGATTTTGGTGACCATACTGGTTTCTATTCGCTCAAAGATTTATATCCCCGCTTCCACGTGACTTGCATTACGCATCGCCGTGATGCTATCTATCCCGCCACGGTGGTGGGCGTGCCACCACAGGAGGATGCATACATCGCTGAGGCTACCGAGAAGATTTTCCTTGCTCCGATTCGTTTGGCTGTACAGCCCGAGGTGCGTGATTTGTGGATGCCTATCGAGGGTACGGCGCATAACTTGGCGGTTGTTGCCATTGATAAACGCTATGGCGGGCAGTCGCACAAGGTGGCGCAGTCGTTGTGGGGCGCAGGGCAGATGATGTTCAATAAGTATATGGTTGTCGCCTCGGCGGAGCATAACGTTCGTGATTTTTCGACTCTGGGGCATCTATTGCGCCGTGCCGACCTCAAGCGAGATGTTATCCGAACGGAGGGTATTTTAGATGTGTTGGACCACGCAACGGCAACCTGTGGCTTTGGCGGTAAGTTGGCGATAGACCTTACTGAGATAGATATTAATGCCGATGTAGAGCCTATCGAGGCTCCTCGCACGGCTGTGCCTTGTGGTGGAGTGGCATTGTTCGATAACCGCTTTACGGAGGAGTATGGCTTGTTGATTCTCTTTGCTGAGGAGAGCCGTCCCGAGGAGGTTGATGCGGAGGCATACCTTAATAAAAATAATATAAAGGGCGTGAAGTACGTTGCTATGTTTGATTATCAGGCTGCAGGCGTTATGACTATGAACGATTTGCTGTGGCTGGCGATGGCAAATAGTGACCCCCGACGTGATGTAAAAGAGTTGGAGTGTGGAGCGCTGCTCATTGATGCACGCAGTAAACATCCTGGAGTTGGCGCCAATCCTAAGCGTTTTCCCAATGTGGTGATGTCTTCGACTGATACTATCCGTCTGGTTGATAGCCGTTGGTCGGATTATGGCTTGGGTGAGATGATAGAGTCGCCCTCACGCCGGTATCGTAAATTGTGGCTCTCGCCCAAGGCTGAGTGGTAGGAGGGGAGTGTTATGAAGCTGTTTGATGCTGCCGAGCGCCGAGGTGTGGTGACGTTGCTACCGTTGTTGGCTGTGGTGGCGTTGCTTGTCACCATTGTCGAGATAATCGAGAAACCGAAGATTATCACGCACGTCGAGCCGACGTTGGAGCTTCGAGATTTCGACCCTAACAGCTACGAGTATGAGCAGTTGCGTGCGGCAGGTGTGCCGTCGGCTGTTGCGGCGGGTATTGTGCGCTGGCGAAGCTATGGAAAGGTTTATCGCATTAAGGAGGATTTGACGCAGGTGACGGGTATGACAGATTCGATTTATGCTCTGCTTAAACCATATATTATAATAGCCGATTCGCTTAAGTCTCAGCCGTATGCGCTGCAGACTACATCTTCGAAAAAGCGAGAACATCTCCCCAAAAAATCTTTTACAAAAGACGAACAAGTAAAGACAAATTTTATCCCCGAAAAATTCCTAATTGACACCGCTTCGGTGCAGTATCTTATGCGCTGGGGATTCTCGCAAAAGCAGGCGGAGGTGGTGCTGCGCTATCGTGAGGCGTGTGGCGGTATTCGTTCCAAGGAGCAGTTGCGGCGTTGTTATGTCATAAGCGATGAGATGGCTGAGAGGATTCTTCCCTACGTGCAATTCTCGCCCCAAGATAGACCTGCACACGAGAACGCAACAAAAGGCGTTGCGCCAACAAGGGTCGATATTAATAGGGCAGACTCTGCGCAGCTTGTTGCCATAGATGGAATAGGAGCGAAAAGTGCGACAGAAATCATAAAATATCGTGAATTGTTGGGTGGATACTACTCCGTGGAGCAAATTGCTGAATTAAAATCGGTCACAGAGAGCAATTTCGAGAAAATTTTGCCGAAAATTTCGTGCGATAGTTTCGTTATTTCAAAAATAGATATTAACTTTGCGGGTCCAAAAGAGTTAGAGCGTCATCCTTATGTGTCGGCGCAGGCTCTGAGGCGTATTATTAAACAACGACAATTGAAAGGAGGTTGGAGTAGAATCGAAGAGATGACCGAGCAGAACATATTATCCGAGGAGGATGCCAAGCGTTTGGCTCCCTATCTTCGATTTGGTACCCGTACCACCGAGTAAAGAGTTTTGATGTTGTGGACAGATGTGCGACAAGGTTGTGCAAGTCCGAAAAGCAAAGTCGGCAACAAGCCGCAACGTGGAGAGTATACCACTAAACAAGTCGGCGTTCGTGCCGCAATAATAGAATATTAAATAACAAAAATAAAAAAGAAAGAATTATGATTATTATGCCCGTTAAGGAGGGAGAGAACATCGAGAAGGCCCTCAAGAAGTTTAAGCGTAAGTATGAGCGTACTGGTGTTTTGAAGGAGTTGCGTCGTCGTCAGTACTTCACAAAGCCCTCAATCGCAAAGCGTGAGCAGATGCAGCGTGCTATCTACGTTGAGCATACTTACCGTTTGGAGGAGTAATACTCGATAATAAAGCACTACGACCGCCTAACCCACAAGGGTTGGGCGGTTTTGTTATATTTATCACCAATCTTGATACGGTGGAGTAAAAATATCTTCGATATTTCGATAGATTTTTCTATTACAAAAAAAGTTAGTAACTTTGACTCCAAATTTACATTGAAGAGATGATTGTTGAGATAATTTCAAAATATTTGGAGACAAACAAGCGCCTTGTGGTGCCCAACTTGGGTGCATTTATCGTCAAGGAGGCGGGGCGTACAGTTCTGTTTTCCAATCTTATAAAGGGTGACGATGGCGTGTTGCGCTCGTTGCTCATATCGAGTGGCGTATCGGAGTTGGAGGCTGCGGCGGCTATCGATAGATTTGTCTTTGAGGTGAACTTCCGCCTTGAGAGTCGTGGCGAGTGTATGTTAAGCGGCTTTGGCGAGTTACGCAATGGTGTAAATGGTACAATAGCATTTACTTTCTCTCCCTCGGTTAAGGGTGAGAATCTGGATGGCAATATTGCTGCACAAAAGCCTGCGGTTGCAGAGCAAGAGCCTATGCAGTCCGCACCTCAACCAACACCTCAGCCTGCACCTGCACCCCAGAAAGAGCGTGAGGAGGAGAACGCCGTTGAGGAGGATGTCCGAATTGATGTTGTGCCTCGCAAGGAGCCTGCCGTACGTCGTGCGGAGCCTATGGCAGAGCGTCAGCGTGATGGACGTCAGGTGCGTCGTGCAAACCCTTCGGACGATTATGTGAAGGGTCTTCGCTACGGCAAGGGTCGCAAGGTCGTGACAGGTCGTGAGGGTGCTACTTCACGTAAGAGCCAGAAGAGCGATATAATTATGAAGATAGCCATCTTTGCCGCTGTGTTGGCAATCTTGGCATTGGCATACGGTGTCTATA
>JAFNUH010000142.1 GCA_017384185.1 Alistipes sp. | reverse complement strand
CTGTCAGCTGCCTTGGTGGAAGCATCTGTATTCCAAACCTTCTGAATGGTAATGGAGGTAAGCTTTGCAACTTCTGTCTTGGGAGAAGCATTCACGGCATACACGTAACCGTCTGTACTTTCCATTGGAACAGTCACCAGGAACGGGGTGCATGGTGCAAAGCCTTCCACCGCATTCGTTTGTCGGACAAAGTACAAGCCCAACGGCAAATCCGCACAGCTTGCCATACCATTGGCATCGGTACACAATTTAATCGCCGCTGCTTCATTTTCGGAAAGATATGCGTCCAGCTTGGTTGCAAGATCCGGATCATCGATCGCAATGCCGATGGCGGCAAAGGCATCTTTGTAAATGTAATTTTTTACATTTGAGAGAGTATCGGCGGGGAGATAGAAGATATAATCTGCACCGTCGTAATTCTTGCGAATCTCATATCCCGAAGGAGAGAAGAAGGTTAGCAGAATCTTATACTCAGGATGCTGACGACGAATCTCCTCGATGATGGGACGCCCCTGCTCAAACTCGCCCAACGATGCGACGTGAATCCACACTACCCTATCACTTGAAGCGATAGCTGCAGACATACGTTCGAAGATATTTTTACGTCCTGCCACCCACTGCTTCGCCTTCTTATTCCACAGCGCAACAACTGACAACAAGCCCGAATAGAGTGCTATACAAAAGTCATATATCAACATAATAATTGCTGGATTAATGACACAAAGGTATATTTTTTTATTCAAACTGACAACCTACCATCCATATTCTACCACATTTGGCACAAAACGGACATCACAAGTATCATCCGGAAATATATCCACAGCCAAAAGGTCAAACTCAATCTCCCCCACCACTCGGCGCTGAGCCAGGTAGATTGAAGCCGCCGTGTGCATCGCCTTTAACTTCGACTTATTGAGGGTCTGTTCGGGTGAAAGCATCGAGCCAGCACGACGGGTCTTGACCTCCACAAAGTGTGTGATACCCGCCTTCTGAGCGACAATATCAATCTCGTATCGTCCCTGTCGCCAATTTATATCACATATCATAAACCCCCTCTGACGCAGGTAGTTGGTTGCCACCTGCTCGCCATAACGTCCCGTCTCGGCTGTGCTTTTCATCGAATAATTAAAATTAAAGAGGACGCCAAATAAACTCGACGCCCTCTGTACCTCATATTTTACGAAAGTAATTTTTCACCTTACAAAGTTCGAGAAACCACCGATTTCGGGAACGTGCTTAACGGCAAATCACCTCGTTTGTCAACTTACAAAAGGAACGACAAATCGTCTCCAGCATTTACCTCAAAGGTCTCAACGCCCTTCTTGAAGATACGCATCGGACGGCTTCCGATTAGCTCCATCTTACCATCGTGCAGATGCAACATACAACCCTCACGAAGACCCACGACCCAACGGCGAGGATTTGCCTCGATATACTCCTGGATACGCTGCTCACGAGTCTCACCAGCGTGACCCTCAGGGTTAGCATCCAAGTAGTGAGGATTAATCTGGAACTTAACGGCGCCAATCGCCTTAAATGACTCAGGCTGAACGATAGGCATATCGTTTGTTGTGCAGATTGTAGGACAAGTAACGTTGCTTCCTGCCGACCATCCAACATAGGGAGTACCCTCCTTAATCTTGCGCAAAATAGCAGTCATCAGACCCTGCTCCTGCATCTTCTTTGTAAGTGCAAATGTGTTTCCTCCACCAACGCATATAGCCTGCGCCTCACGAATCATCTTACGAGGATTCTTTGAACGATGAACGGAACGCACCTTGATTCCAATCTCGCTAAAACGAGCCTGAACTTTAGCCTCATAAGCAGCATATGAGAAGGTTACAGCTGCATAGGGAACAAATACAACTTCAGTTACGCCCTCGAGGAACGATGCAATGTTTTTTATCGGATACTGCAGATATTGCTCGCCTGCATTTGTCGAGTTTGAGATAAGTAATAAGTTCATAATCTTTTGGTTTGTAGTATATTAATCATAGTCAAAATGTACTATGATGCAAAATATTTTGTTTCCGATGCCAAATTTAATAAAAAAAGTGTTACATTTGCACAGAAATGTATTGAAAAGATTGAAACCAATCGATAAATAATATTGTTTAACTTAAAAAATTAAAGTTATGTCAGAAGTTCAGTCAAAGGTTGTCGAGATTATCGTAGACAAGTTGGGCGTTAAGGCAGAGGAGGTTGTACCCGAAGCAAGCTTCACAGCTCACCTCGGTGCAGATTCTTTGGATTCAGTTGAGCTCATTATGGAGTTTGAGAAGGCATTCGACATCCAGATTCCCGACGAGGATGCTGAGAAGATCACCACTGTTGGTGCTGCAATCGAGTACGTTGAGGCTCACAAGAAATAATTATTTAATCATATAATTTCGCACCTGCGAACAAAGGAATATGGCTGGCAGAAGAGTTGTTGTCACTGGCATAGGCACAATAAACCCTCTGGGTAAAACTATCGAAGAGTATTTTTCTAATCTCGAAAAGGGTGTCAGCGCTGCTGCAACAATAACCCGTTTCGACGCCACTAAATTCCGCTCACGCATAGCGTGCGAAGTAAAAGATTACGACTGGACCCAATATTTCGACCGCAAGGAGATTCGTAAGTACGACCCCTTTGCGCAGTGGGCTATGATTTCTGCCGACGAGGCATTAAAGGATTCAGGCATTGTCGGAGATGAGAGCATCGACCTCGAGAGAGTAGGTGTTATCTGGGGTTCAGGTACGGGTGGAACAACAACGTTCTACGAAGAGAGTAAGGGCTATATCGAGGGGAATTTTACTCCTCGATTTAGTCCATTTTTTGTTCCTCGAATGGTGTCGGATTTGCCTGCGGGCTTTATCTCTATCAAGTATGGATTTATGGGTCCCAACTACTCGACAACATCGGCTTGCGCATCATCAAACCACGCTATGATTGACGCTTTGAACCTCATCCGTTGGGGTAAGGCTGATGTCATCGTAACGGGTGGCTCGGAGGCTTCAATCAACGAGCCTGGCGTAGGTAGTTTCTGTGGTATGATGGCACTCTCGACACGCAACGACGACCCACAGCACGCATCACGTCCGTTCGACAAGGATCGTGACGGCTTCGTCATTGGCGAGGGCGGTGGCGCACTCATTTTCGAGGAGTTGGAACACGCCAAGAAGCGTGGCGCAAAAATCTATTGCGAGGTTGTAGGTGGAGGAATGTCTGCCGACGCACATCATATGACGGCTCCTCATCCTGAGGGCAAAGGTGCCTTGATATCGATGCGTGAGGCTCTGCGTGATGCAGGCATACAACCCGAGGATATCGATTACATTAACGCTCACGGTACCTCAACAAACCTGGGCGACGTTGCCGAGTTGAAGGCTATTCAAGGTCTGTTCGGCGAGCATACCTATAAGATTAACATATCGTCAACAAAGTCAATGACGGGTCACTTGCTGGGTGGCACGGCTGCCATAGAGGCTCTTGCCTGTGTGATGGCCATATCACGTGGTGTGATTCCTCCGACAATCAATGTCGAGAACGTTGACCCCGAGATTGACCCCAACCTCAACCTCACGCTCGGCGTAGCACAACATCGTCAGGTGCGTTATGCCTTGAGCAACACGTTCGGTTTTGGAGGTCATAACTCGACGATAATATTTAGTAAGATATAGGTTTTAGGGAGGGGCAAAACCTCTGCCAAGTGGGTGCCGGGCAGATTGCACGGGCGCTCATAACAATCTTTTAAGGCTGTCGGACTTGCGTGTGACAGCCATTATTATTATAACTTGTAAAACCTTATTGTTTTGATAGATTTTATCCTTCGCCCTATACGCCGCAACTACGGCAAGGACAAGATGTTTTACCGAGCAATAGACGATATGTTCGGCTTCATACCGCACAATATCGAACTATATAAGCTGGCGCTGATACACAAGTCTGCATCTATCGTTCTTGAAGATGGGCAACATATTAACAATGAGCGACTTGAGTTTTTGGGCGACGCCGTTATTGAGAGTGTTTCATCAGATTATCTCTTCATCGAATTTCCCGACAAAAACGAGGGATTTCTCACTCAGTTACGCTCAAAGATGGTCTCTCGCCAATCACTCAACAGCGTAGCTAAGCGCATCGGTTTGGATGACCACGTAATCACCAATGCATCGAGCAGCACATCGCAGAAACATATCTACGGTGATGCTTTCGAGGCTATGATGGGTGCAATATATCTCGACCAGGGATACGACTTCGTAAACCGCCTTCTTATCAACAAGATTTTCACGCAATATCTTAAGCTGGAGACACTTGCCGAGTCGGAGACCGACTTCAAGAGCCGCCTTATCGAGTGGTGCCAGAAGAACCACCACACCATACATTTTGCCACATCGCACGACAAGACCTACTCAACATCTCATCCATTCTTCTACTCAAAGGTGTTGATTGATGATATTGAGGTTGGTCACGGTGCTGGCGAGTCAAAGAAGGAGGCGGAGCAGCGTGCCGCATTCTCTGTATCGCAGGGTTTCAACGATGCCGACTGCACAAAGTTGTTAGACAGGCTGGATAACTTTGACACCCACATCAGCAAGACGGAGAGCAAACCCATAGAGAAGAGCCCTGCAAAGCAGGAGAAGCAGGAGAAGCAGAAGCCTCGTTCGGAGCAACCCAAAGAGGAGACAAAGGTCAAAACTGAAGTTGTCACAGAGAAGAGGGAGCAACCCGCAGAGCCAAAAGAAACAAAAGCTGAAAACGTTACCGAGGAGGTTAAGCCCAAGGCTTCACGCCCACGCAGGGTAGCAAAACCCAAAGTGACTGCAACCACAGAGGAGCAACCACAAAAGGAGGAGAGTGCAAAAAATAATGCTCAGCCCAAGAGCGATGAGCAACCCAAAAAGGAGAGTGCTCCCAAGCGTACAAGAAAGGCTACGCCCAAGAGTAAGAACGTGGCTGAGGTGAATGAAAAGCCTGCGGAGGAGGCACAACCTGAGGCAAACAATCAGACAGAGAACAAGCCTAAGCCTCGCCGTCGCCGTCCCGCAAAGGATAAGGCACAGAACGCCGTAACCACCACAGAAACAACAGCTACCGCAACAAAGGAGTAGTATCACAAAGATGAAAAACCTGCACGATAAATTGATGTCACGAGGAGCGGCAACTCTCTCCGATGTAGAGTTGTTGGCGATGCTCGTGGAGTCAAACAGCGACCAGCGCAACCCGCTAAGTGTCGCAGAGACACTGCTTGCAACACACGGCTCGCTCACGGGCGTGGCACGTTGTGAGTTAAGTCGTCTGCGTATGAGCGAAGGCATAGGTCTGCGTCGTGCCGAGAGACTTATCGTTGCGGCAGAGTTTGGTCGTCGCATAGCTCAAGCCTCAACAAACGATGTTGAGTATGTAAGAAACGATGCTGACGTATCACAACTGATGCGACCACTCTTCGATGGTATGCAACACGAGGAGTGCTGGGTACTCTACCTCACATCGTCAAACAGACTTATCGAGCGCCAACGCCTAAGTCAAGGCGGAGTGCAGGCTACCGTTGTTGACCACCGCCTGATTATCAAGCGTGCGCTGGAACTCCTTGCAACTCAACTTATAATGGTACACAATCATCCATCAGGCTCACCCGAGCCAAGCACCG
>JAFNUH010000141.1 GCA_017384185.1 Alistipes sp. | reverse complement strand
CCACCGCCAATACGCATTCGTATGGCGAAATTGGGCTGTTGTTCCCAAGCAGAAAATTGCACAAATCCTATCTACAACCGTTGAGAATGTCGAATCGTTGGCAACATCGATGGGATTGCCCGCAACACAGAACGTAGAGCCAGAGTGGGCTACAACACGTGGATACATCACCGTGCTGCGACGCAATTGGCATCTTCTGCCTTACGAGCAACTCACTGAACTACTCGGAATGAGTGCCGAGGAGTTGAAATTCCGACTTATAGAGGATGATTTTCTATTTACCAAGCTCGGCAAGATTAAACCCTACTGCAAGCCCCTACAATACGTAGAGCCTACCGCAGAGATGCGTAACCGTGCCTCACAGATTGCCACAGAGATTGCACCTTTCACCGCAGCACTCACCACGCAGGAGCCTCGCTTCGGCTTCGTTAGAGAGTTCGAGCAGGTGGGACATAGTGAGAAAAAGAGAGTTGAGAACAACGACGGCTTTGAACTGAGAATGATATTCCCCTATTTCGCAGCTTTCGGCGACCCATTGCTCGACCACGAGCTAACGACCTACCCCGAGGAGTTATTCCGCCGCCTATCAGACGTAGGTGTCAATGGAATTTGGGTACACTCCGTGCTGCGTATGATGGTTGAGCCTGATGACAAGGGTTTCCCCGGCGATGAGCAAGCTGCCGAGCGTATCAAGGGATTAAAACTCTTGGTAAATCGTGCTGCGAAGTATGGTATAAAGATATATCTATATGTAAATGAGCCTCGTGCGCTCGAACCCGAATTCTTCGCCTCAACCGAGCAGCGCAAGGCGTATGGCGGAACCATAAAGGGCGATTTGCAGACATTCTGCCCATCAAATCCCGAAGTATTGGCGTGGCTTACACGCTCAATGAATAGCCTCTTCACGCAGGTTGAGGGCTTGGGTGGTGTATTTACAATAACCGCATCGGAGAATCTAACAACCTGTGTATCACACAACAACCAGCATCTATGCGAGAATTGCAAAGATGCAGACTACGAGGAGCTTATAGCAAGCGTAACAGCCGCCATCGAGAAGGGTGTGCATAGCGCAGCACCCGACGCAAAAGTCATAGCGTGGGATTGGGGATGGCCCGACGCAAGCTGCGAGGAGATTATAAATCGTCTTCCCAAAGAGTGCTGGTTTATGTCAGTTAGCGAGTGGGGCAAACCCTTCGAAAGAGGCGGCGTAGAGTCTACTGTTGGCGAGTACTCAATATCTACGGTTGGTCCAGGTCCTCGTGCTATGAAGAATTGGGAGTATGCCCGTAAAGCGGGATTAAAAACCGTTGCAAAGGTGCAGGTAAACTCAACGTGGGAGATATCTATCGTACCGGCAATACCTGCGCTCGATTTGGTTGCACAGCACGCCGAGAATCTATCGCAGCAGAATATAAATGGCATTATGCTAAGCTGGTCATTGGGCGGTTATCCATCTGAGAATCTGAAGCTTTTCCAGAGATTCAACAGAGGCGAGCAAGCAGACAACGTATTACGAGATTTAGCGACCGAAGAGTATGGCGAGAAGGCTGCAAAGTTGGTTCGTGAGGCGTGGAAAGCCTGCTCGGAGGGCTTTAAGGAGTATCCATACCACAACCGTGTTGTCTACTTTGGTCCTCAACATATGGGACCATCTAACCCGCTATTGACAAAGCCCTCGGGATTTTACTCTACTATGGTTGGCTTCCCACACGACGACTTGACGAAGTGGAGCGCTGTATATCCAGCAGATATATGGATTCAGCAGATGGAAATTGCCGCCAAAGGTTTTGCTAAGGGTGTGGAGCTACTCAAGCAAGCACGTGAGGTGGTAGATGCAAAGTACAGCGACCGCTTAGAGAGTCTATATCGACGTGCCGAGGCGGTGAGAATACACCTCCAGTCGGCAGCCGAGCAAGGACGCTTTGTCGATGCACGAAATAATTTCTACACAGCAAGAAACAACACCACTCGTGGTGAGTATATTAAGATTATGCGAGCTGCGTGCGCCGCAGAGCGACAGCTTATCGAGGATGCTATGCAGGTTGTAACACGTGATTCATCAATAGGTTACGAATCTTCAAACCATTATTTCTATATACCAATAGATTTAGTAGAGGCACACCTCAGCATCCTACACGCAGAGAGATGGTTAGATAGTTTAGGAATGTAAATTGGCTGGGAGAATAACTCCCACTCAACAAAAAAAAGCAACCCGAAAAGACGCTAAAAAATCAAAAGCCCCTTCCTTTGCCAACGGGAGGGGAATGGGGTGGGAATGTAAATATAATTGGGAGAATAACTCCCACGAAACAAAAAAAGCAACCCGAAAAGGTTGCTTTTTTGTTGAGTGGGAGTTGACGGATTCGAACCGCCGACCCTCTGCTTGTAAGGCAGATGCTCTGAACCAGCTGAGCGAAACTCCCTCGTGTGATTGCGAGTGCAAAGATAATTCATTTTTTTGAACAGCCAAACTTTTTAAGCAAATTTAATTCATCAATCTTCCCCAAAAACCACAACTACACTATTCGACCAACGCATAATACAAACTGTCCAAAATCTCCAAATTAGTTTAGAATATCTGATAAAAATAGTCCTATTTGACTTTTTTTTCAGCACTTCACTTGTTTATTAAGATATATATATATATCTTTACGTATTGAATTAGTATTTGTGCAACCTAAAACATTACGCCTATGATATAAACCGAAAAACAATCTATGGAATTACTGTATTCTTTTTATTAAAACCGAAAACTTTATCATTTTTTAACTCAATATTTTATGAAACATTTCAGACTATTTGCAATTTTAATTGCTATGTGTGCGGGATTCGTTTCATCAGCATACGGACAAGGTCGTACAGTGACTGGCACCGTTTATGACTCGAAGGAACAACCGCTCATCGGTGTTTCTGTCGTGTTGGTAGGTACTACAACTGGTACATCTACCGATCTCGATGGTAACTTCTCTCTTAACGTTCCCAACTCAGCTGCTAATCTTGAGTTCTCTTACATGGGTTACGTTACAAAAACTATGCAGGTTCCTACAACTCAGACATCTGTAAAGGTCTTTATGACTGAGGATGCGGTTGATATGGAGTCAGTTGTTGTCGTTGGTTATGGTACTCAGAAGAAGGTTAACCTTATCGGTGCTGTAAACCAGGTTGACGCAGAGGCTTTGCAGGATCGTGTAGCACCTACCGTTGCTCACATGTTGCAGGGTACTGTTCCTGGTCTTAACATCACCACATCTTCTGGTCGTCCCGGTAACACAGCTGCTGTTAACATCCGTGGTGTCACCTCTATCAATGGTGGTAGCCCGCTGATTTTGATTGATGGCGCTGAGGGTGATCTTACTCGTATCAACTCTAACGACGTTGAGTCAATCTCTGTAATTAAGGACGCATCTGCTGCAGCTATCTACGGTGCACGTGCAGCTTATGGTGTAATCCTTGTTACTACCAAGTCTGGTAAGGAGGGTAAGACATCTATCAACTATAGTGGCCGCTTCGGTTGGAACGAGAACACAACCAGCACAGAGTATGAGTCACGTGGTTACTACTCAGTTTACATCAACAACCTCTTCTGGCGTAACGACTCTGGTACTACCAACTACGCTAACTATACTGACCAGGATATGGAGAAGTTGTGGGAGCGTCGTAACGATAAGACCGAGCACCCCGACCGTCCTTGGGTAATTCAGGAGAAGCGTAACGGTAAGGATGTTTACTCAATGTACGCTAACACAGACTGGTATCACTGGCTCTATCAGGACAAGCGTCCTATGATGAACCACGCACTCTCTATCACAGGTGGTAACGACAAGGTACGTTATATGGTATCTGGTAACATCTACAATGAGGAGGGTATGTTCCGCAAGAATCCTGATAACTTGCAGCGTTTGAACTTCCGCTCTAAGCTTGATTTCAACGTAACTGACTGGTTCAAGGTTACTAACAACACAAGCTTCTACAGCCAGAAGTACTCTTATCCTGGTGTATCTGGTGCTGAGACATCGTTCTCACTTATGACCGTACACGCATTGGCATCATATGTTCCTATCTTGCCCGATGGCGGTTCACTCTACAAGACTCAGTATAATACCTATACTATTATGGACGGTATGGTTGTTTATATGGAGAAGGATGGTCACCGCAACGTTGACAAGAACCAGACGTTCACCAACACTACTGAGTTCACTTTGACTCCTGTTAAGGGTCTCTCAATCGTTGGTAACTTCACTTACAAGATGAACAACAACCGCACAATGAACCGTGTGGTTAATGGTTCTTACTCAGCCTCTCCTGGCAACATCGTAAACATCACAACTGGTTCTTACTTCAAGGATAAGTTGTATGAGACTTATAGCAACCACGACTACTATCAGGTTAACTTGTTTGCTACATACGAGAACACATTTGGTAAGCACCACAACTTCAAGGCGATGGCTGGTTACAACTACGAGACTAAGTATTTGAAGGATATTAAGTCAACTGGTTACCACTCATTCTCTGAGACTTTGGACGACTTCAACTTGCTCGGTACTAAGGACGATGGTGAGAAGGAGTTGGCACTCTCAGGTGGTCAGAACGAGTACGCTTTGATGGGTTACTTCGCACGTTTGAACTACGACTACAAGGGTAAGTACTTGGTTGAGTTGAGCGGTCGTTATGATGGTACATCTCGTTTTGCTCGTGGTCAGCGTTGGGGTTTCTTCCCCTCTGCATCAGTGGGTTGGCGAGTATCTGAGGAGGGCTTCTTCGAGCCTATCAAGGGTTGGTTCAACAACTTGAAGATTCGTTACTCTCACGGTCAGTTGGGTAACCAGAACGTAGGTTACTACGACTACATCCAGAAGATTTCTTTCGCTTTGCAGTCATACTACTTCGGCGGTAACAAGTCAACAGCTGCAACTATCGGCGCTCCCGTATCTGATAAGTTGACTTGGGAGACATCTGTTCAGAACAACTTCGGTATCGATGCATCGTTCTTCAACAACCGACTCTCTTTGACAGCTGACTACTATATCCGTGATACTAAGGATATGCTTACTGCTGGTGTTGCATTGCCCGCAGTTTATGGTGCATCTGCTCCTAAGACTAACACAGCAGACCTTCGTACAAAGGGTTATGAGATTATGGCAAGCTGGCGTGATAGCTTCGACTTGGGTGGCAAGCCTTTCAATTACGGTGTAACAGCTACATTCAACGACTACAAGTCAGAGATTACTAAGTATGACAACCCCGGACGTACATTCGCTAAGTCTTACTACGTAGGTCAGACTTGGGGTGAGATTTGGGGTTACCACACTGGCGGTTTGTTCCGCAGCAACGAGGAGGCTAAGGAGTGGGCTGCTCAGGTTGACCAGAAGTACGTAAACGACCGTATCTACTCTCGTAACGGTGAGTTGCGTGGTTTGCGTGGTGGTGACTTGAAGTACCTCGATTTGAACGACAACGGTAAGATTGATATTGGTAAGAACACTGTAGACGATCCGGGTGACCGCCGTATCATCGGTAACACTCAGCCTCGCTATATGTACGGTTTGAATTTGAACCTCGGCTGGCAGGGTATCGACTTCTCAATCTTCTTCCAGGGTGTAGGTCAGCAGCACTGGTATCCCGAGGCTAACACATTGGCATTCTGGGGTCCTTACGCTCGTCCTTACGCAACTCTTATCCCCAAGGATTTCCACACAATGTACTGGACAGAGGAGAATCCCGATGCATACTTCCCCTATCCTCGTGGTTATATCGCATTGTCAAGCAACCGTTCTTTGACAACAAAGAATACCGACTACTTGCAGGATATTGGTTACTTGCGTTTGAAGAACTTGACAGTAGGTTACACTTTGCCACAGAAGTGGACAAACAAGGTATATATTCAGAAGTTGCGTGTTTACTTCTCAGGCGAGAACCTCCACTTCTGGGCTAACAACCTTCACTCAGATTATATCGACCCCGAGCAGGCAGCAGCTACCGCAACAGGTGCAGCAAGCAGTACTCTTCGTACATACTCTTGGCCTCGCACATACACATTCGGTATCGACATAACATTCTAATTTAATAAAGGAGATATTATATGAAAAAGATATTAATGATTTTAGCAGCTGCCTCGACTATCGCTTTGGTATCGTGCGAGGATTGGCTCGATAAATACCCCTTGGCTCAGGTGTCGCCCGATACATTCTTCAAGTCGGCGAAGGAGCTTGAGGCTTATTCAAACCAGTTCTATCTGGATGTTCTCCCGGGAACAAGTGTATATGAGGAGTGCGCCGATAACATTGTTAAGGACGTGCTTATCGACGAGATGACCGACGGTCGTATCGTTCCTAACTCTGGTAGTGGTTGGTCTTGGGGCGCTTTGCGTGACATCAACACTTTGATTGAGTACTCTGTAAACTGTAAGGATGAGGCTGCTCGCAAGGAGTACGTAGCTTTGGCTCGTTTCTTCCGTGCATACTTCTACTTCGATAAGGTTAAGCGTTTCGGTGATGTACCTTGGTATGACAGGACTCTCGGTGCTTCTGAGACTGAGGAGTTGTGCAAGCCTCGTGACTCACGTGAGTTGGTTATGACTAACATCATCGCTGACCTTGACGATGCTATTGCAAACTTGCCTACAAAGAAGCAGGTTTATAAGGTAACTAAGTGGACTGCATTGGCTCTTAAGTCACGTGTATGTTTGTTCGAGGGTACCTTCCGCAAGTATCACGGTTTGGGTGACTATGAGAAGTATTTGACAGCTGCCGTTTCTGCATCTGAGACCTTTATGAGCCAGAGTGGTTACAAGCTTTACTCAACAGGTAACCCCGATGTTGACTATCGTGATTTATTCGCATCAGTAGAGGCTATCGGCGAGGAGATTATCCTTGCTCGTGACTACACTGACGAGTATGGTTCATACCACAACGCTACTCTCTACGGTTTGAATACATCATACGGTAAGCCCGGTATGACTCGTAAGATTGTTGATACATATTTGATGGCTGACGGTTCTCGCTTCACTGACAAGCCCGGTTACCAGAATATGGAGTTCGCTGAGCAGGTATCAGGTCGTGATCCTCGTTTGGCTCAGACTATGCGTACACCTGGTTTCAAGCGTATCGACAGCGATGTTACAGAGCCCTTGCGTCTTAACTTCTCAGTAACTGGTTACCAGATTACAAAGTATGTTCACAGCATCAACGCTGGCGCAGATACTTACGGCCGTTCATTCAACGACCTTCCTATCTTCCGTACAGCTGAGGTTTACTTGAACTTTGCTGAGGCTAAGGCTGAGTTGGGTACATTGACTCAGGCTGACATCGACAAGTCAATTAAGCTTATCCGTGACCGTGTAGGTATGCCTAACCTCGATTTGGCTGCTGCAAACGCTAACCCCGACCCCTATCTTGACAATAGCGAGACTGGTTACGTTAACGTTAAGGGCGACAACAAGGGTATCATCCTCGAGATTCGTCGTGAGCGTACTATCGAGTTGATGGACGAGAACTTCCGTTACTACGATATCATCCGTTGGAAGGAGGGTCAGTGCTTCTTGCAGAAGCTCTACGGTATCTACATTAAGGGTAGCGGTCCTCAGGACTTCGACGGCGATGGTAAGATCGACGCATATCTTAAGGCTGCTGACGAGGGTAAGGCTCCCGCAGAGTACGACAAGATTGACCAGTTTACTATCGGTAAGGAGATTCGTTTGACTGAGGGTGACCACGGTTTCATCACTCCTTATAGCGATAACTACCAGCACTGGAATGAGTCTCGTGACTACTTCTACCCCATCCCGACTGATGATATTCAGTTGACAAACGGTGCTTTGGTTCAGAACCCCGGTTGGTAGTAGATATTGTTAATGGTTAAATTACCATCATCGATGCGTAAGATAATCTATATGTTGTTGTGGGCTGTCAGCATTACGCTGGCAGCCTGCAATGGCAATGGGGATGACCCTGAACTACCACCACCCAGCCCAGGTACAGGTTCTGAGGCTGATTATCTGCTACCACCAAAGAAGCAGGCTGGCACAAAACGAATCATCAGCTACAATGTCGGAATATTCAACAAATTCATCCAGGACGATTACGAGTTTATCGCCGATATGATGAAGGAGGTCGAGGCTGATGTTGTATGTCTGAACGAGCTTGACAGTTGCACCAATCGCACACGTAAAGTCTTTCAGGCGAAACGTATTGCCGAGGAGATGGGCGGATGGAGCTACTGCTTTGGACCAGCTATAACCTACGATGGTGGCAAATATGGCGAGGGCTTAATGTCAAAGGAGAAACCCATTGAGCAGTACTACATCCCTCTACCGCAGAACAATGGCGCAGAGGCTCGTGTGCTGGCTATAATGGAGTTTGAGGATTACGTTGTAGCATCAACTCATTTGGATCACGTGAGTGCTCAGGCTCGTGTTGAGCAGGCGAAGGTTATCTCCTCGGAGATGATTAAACGTTATGGCGACACAGACAAACGTGTATTCCTGGGTGGAGATATGAACGCAACGCCAGACTCGGATGTCATCAAGACGCTTAAGAAGGATTGGACAATTCTCACAGGCACATCAGGGAGAGAGAACTTCACCTTCTCTACCAAAGAGCCCAAGAGTTGTATAGACTTCATTATGCTCCTAAACAATGGTGCTACGGTTAAGGTGGTACACCGTCAGGTCATAACAGCTCTCAAAGCAGGCGATGTTAAATTAGCATCGGACCACTTCCCTGTATTGTTGGAGGTGGATTGGTAATTACAAATATTGAGCTTGCCTGCGGCATATGCAGGCAAGTTTTTTAATTTATCGATTATGAAGAAGATTTTAATTTGGGCTACGGCAGTAGCTCTCAGCCTTACCGCAGTATCGTGTGGCGACAACTCAAAGAATGCTCCTGCAGATGAGCCCCTGCACACGCAGAAGCCTGCCGAGACATTCGGTAAGGAGATTGCCAAAAAGGCAAACGGCACAATACGTATTATGTCATACAACGTGGGTGTTTTCAACAAATACCTTAAGGATGGCTATCAGGAGGTTGCCAACATTATCAAGGAGGCTGATGCCGACGTAATGCTCTTCCAGGAGCTCGATAGCTGTGCTACTCGTACAGGTGGTGTATATCAGCTTAAGCAAATATGTTCATTGCTCGGCAAGGAGTGGGACTACCACTACGGAGCTGGCTTGCTCAAATTCCAGGGTGGTAAGTATGGCGTAGGTATTGCTGCTGATAAGACTGCTAAGGCTAAGGCTGCAAAAAACCTTAACAACTACAACGATGGCGAGCGTCGTGGTCTTGCCGTATTGGAGTTCGACAACTACGTGATTGGCTCTACTCACCTCGGTCTTAAGGACGAGGCACAGATCAACCAATTGAAGGAGATTACAGACTTTATGAAGGAGAAGTATGGCAACAGCAACAAGCCTATCCTCTTGGGTGGTGACTTGAATGCTGCATCGGATTTTGCCCTTATTCCTGAACTTAAGAAGGATTGGAAGATTCTCTCAACAACATCAACTGCAACATACTCTACCGAGCAGGATAAGTACTGCATCGACTATATTTTGGTGCTGAACAATAGCGCAGCATCAAAGGTAGAGGTTGTAAATAGCAAGGTGGTACGTGAGGCTAAGTCTGCTAACGTGAAGACTGCATCGGACCACTACCCCGTTTATGTGGATGTAAAGATTAAGTAGTCTTTTCGACCAATGAATACGAAGGGTGCTAACTATTGAGTTAGCACCCTTTTTTATATATAATTTTGCTAATTATAGAATAATTCTTAATTTTGGATAACAGATAAATTACAGCCTATGAGTCAAACAGAGATATATCACGCCACTATATACGCCTTAAGACGTATATTGCTCTGTGTGGCTACGATTATTGCGCTATGCTCGTGTATTGGCGAAGAGGATGAATATACGCACGAAAATACATCTATAGTAAAGGTTGGCGACAAGGCACCCGATTTTACCGTTGAGTTGCTTAGTGGCGAGAAAATTACCCTATCTACGCTGCAGGAGAAGGCTCTAATGCTCGTATTCTTTTCCACCGGCTGTCCCGACTGCCAAGCCCAATTTTCCGAGATGCAACGGCTCGTATCGCAGTCTGAGCCACACTTTCGTATCATAGCGATATCACGTGCTGAGAGTCGTGAAACAACGGCTGCATTTATCCAAAAATATGGTCTAAACATAGATGTCGGCATAGACCCCGGCCGATCAATATATGACAAATATGCCACTCGCTTTGTCCCCAGAAGCTACCTAATCGACAACTTCAGAGAGATAAAAGCCCTCACCGTCGAATACCACCCCGACAAATTCCACTCCATCTGGCAACAAGCAGAGGACTTGGCAAGGTAAATATATATTCTAATGCAAATTCTATGGTATGTATATAAACAAATTACTCCGCCAAATTTTGGCGGAGTATTTTAATATAATGAAATCTTCTACTCGTATATAAGTTCCATATCGTCCAACCACATTACACTCTTTGTACTACCAGTAAAGTAATCTCCCAAACGAGATGCCGAACATACAATTGCAATATGAGTCGGAACAACAGATGTTGATGTATAATTTAACGGAATAACAACCTCTGTCCACTCTCCAATACTCTTATTTAACAAGATCTCACCATAAGCAACCACTGCCTCTGATTTTGGATCAAAGAAAGTAGAATGGCTACGAGTATCAACTATAACTGGAGAATCGGCTGTACCCATAACAACTCCATCTGCATCAACTCCATACTTATCTGCAGTCCAAGTTCCAAGCGCAATATAAATAGAACCAGTATCTGGATCACCCATCTGCAATGTACTACCAATAGGCAAATTGCCAATCTTATCTATATCTCCACAATTATATTTCATCCAGAACTTTAGAGCCGTAGGACGTGCATTAAACTTCTGACCAAATGCCACAATTCCATTTGTACCAACCGTCTTAACATATTTACCTATGAAAAGATTGCCAGCTGCAAACTTACCGATACCTGCAAGATTTGCGAACATAGACTCTAGGCGTGCTGAATATTTTCCAT
>JAFNUH010000140.1 GCA_017384185.1 Alistipes sp. | reverse complement strand
GGATGCCTTTACGGCTCGTGCCGTTCTCTACCGTGAGAAGCCCGACTGGACTATGGAGGCCCAGGCTATTGACCTTGAGGGTTTGATGGCTGGTCGTGTGCCCGATATCGCATTGCGTGCAAATGATATGTTGCTTATTGCCTCTGTGTCGGATATGCAGGAGGATTTCAATGTAACAATCTTTGGCTCTGTTAGCCGTCCCGATACATACCCCTATGCTGAGGGAATGACCGTTGAGGATTTGCTGGTTGCTGCAGGAGGTTTGTTGGAGTCTGCATCTACGGCAAACATCACCGTAACACGCCGTATGAAGAATCCCAAGAGTATGGAGGTGAGCGAGCAGCTCTTTGAGTCGTTTACCATCGATTTGAACGATAAACTTACCGTTGATGGTCAGGGCTTTGTTTTGGAGCCTTTCGACCAGGTATATGTACGTCGCTCGCCTGTGTATATCACTCAGAGCAGCGTGGCCGTGCACGGCGAGGTTGCCTTTGCAGGAAACTATCCCCTCTCACACCGCAATATGCGTATCTCTGAGGTGGTCGCAGCGGCAGGAGGCCCTAACCCCGGAGCATTTGTTGAGGGCGCATATCTGTTGCGTCGTATGACAGCCGAGGAGCAGCAGCAGAATCAGGCGTTGAAAGATATGATTGAGAAGCAGGCTGGTAATCAGCGAGACTCTCTTAGTATGGATGGTGTCGAGCTTAAAGATGTATATCCCGTAGGTATTGATTTGGCGGCGGCTTTGGCAAATCCTGGTTCGGATGCCGATGTCGTGTTGCGTGATGGTGATGTTATCTCTATTCCGCAGTATAACGCAACGGTACGTGTTATGGGTGCTGTGATGTACCCCAACTCAGTAACATTCCAGGATGGTAAGAATCTTAAGTATTACGTAAAATCTGCTGGTGGTTTTGATAACAGAGCTCGCAAGAACCGTGCGTTTGTTATTAAGATGAATGGAATGGTTGAGTCGGGTAAGTCGGCTACGGTACGTCCTGGATGTATTGTTATTATTCCGAGTAAAGCTCCTTCGGAGCCTGTTAAGTGGAGCGAGATAGTTGGTATGCTCTCGTCAACGGCATCTATGTCGGCAGTCGTAATTTCAGCTATTAATATGGCTAGTAAATAGTGGGGGATATGGAGCAGAATATGAATCAATATAACAATCTCCCCGAGGAGCAGGAGATTGACCTTGTGGAGTTAATCCAGAAGATGTGGATTAACCGTTGGTTGATAATTAAGGTTACTGCCGTATTTATGGTGCTGGGTGTGCTCGTGGCACTCTTTAGCTCGAAGGTGTTTACAGCATCTTGTGATGTTGTGCCGCAGTCTTCGGATTCATCGGCAAGCTCTCGTATGAGCTCTTTGGCAGCGCTGGCGGGAATAAACCTTGGTCAGCCACAGAATGTTAAGGCTCTATCGCCACACGTCTATGAGAATATAATGAGTAGTGCCACCTTCCGTAAGGAGTTGATGCATACCCATATCGATTTTGAGAAGGCTGGGCGTTCAGTTAGTTTCTATGACTATTATACCAGCGAGGAGTTTAATAAGCCTAATGTATTCGACTATGTAAAGAAATACACCATTGGTCTTCCTTTTGTTATCCTCAATGCTATTCGTGGCGAGCAGTCAGAGACAGATTATAGAGCTTTGTCAGGGGAGAAACATAATCTTATTGAATCTTTCACTAAAGGAGAATATAAGTGTATGCAACTTCTTGGGCAATATGTCGGTATAACACTTGACGAGAAAAAGGGCTATGTAACTATTACAGCCAATATGTCGGAGCCTATTGCTGCAGCACAGATGGCGCAGGCGACACTCTCTCTGCTTCAGAAGTATATCACCGAGTTTAAGATTGAGAAGGTGCAGTCTAATCTCGATTTTGTGCAGGAACGTTATGATGAGGCTAAGCGAAATTTTGAGGATGTGCAGTCTCGTCGTGCTAAGTTCCGTGACTCAAATATGAACACAACACGCTACTCAGCTCGTACCGAGTTGGAGAAACTTGATGCTGAATATACATTGGCGATGGGTATATACCAAGAGTTGGCAAGTCAGCTTGAGCAAGCAAAGATTAGCGTTAAAGAGACAATGCCTGTGCTGACAGTTATTAACCCTGTTACCGTTCCATATAAAAAGAGTAAGCCGCAGCGAGCAATGATTCTCTTGGCATTTACATTCTTGGGAGGAGTTTTGGGTATAGGATTAGTGATGATATTGCCCGTTATCGCTAATATAACCTGTTCAGAGAGACTGAGAAGATTGGTGAAGGAGCTTCCTTCGGAGGATGATAATCACGTTGAGAGAGTATAATTAGACGAAAACAACCTAAAACTTTTACAATATGGACGATATTGTTAGAGTCGTTGCACTTCCCATCCTTTTTTCGATGGCAGTGGTAGCTATTATCCACCCGTGGTTGGTGCGTATAGCTAAGTTGAAGAATATTGTAGATAACCCTAATGCTCGTAAACTCAACAAAGAGCCTATTCCGACGTTAGGTGGCGTGGCAGTTTTTTTTGGTGTTATATTCGGTCTTGGACTTGCTGGATATTATATTGAGAGAATAGATTTGCAGTTTGAGATCATCATTGCTATGATGATAATGCTCTATACGGGAGTAGGTGATGATATTTTGGAGCTATCACCCCGAACAAGGTTCTTGTCGCAGATATTTACAGTCTGCTTGATGATGTTTTTGTGTGGTATATACATTGATGACTTTCACGGTCTTTGGGGGATATATGCATTGCCTCGACCAATTGCCGTTGTATTGACAATACTCTCGTGTGTAGGTATAATCAATGCAATAAATTTGATTGATGGTGTTGATGGATTATGCTCGGGGTATGGTATGTTTGCATCGTTGTTGTTCGCAATTTGTTTCCTGCGTATGGGTGATGTGTCGTATGCAGTTTTTGCATTTACAACATTTGGTGCGCTTATTCCATTTTGGTTGCATAATACCTTTGGTAAGAGTTCTAAAATGTTCTTGGGAGATGGAGGATCTCTTATTTTAGGATTTATTTGTTCGCTCTTTGTGACTCACGTAGTGCAGTCGGGTCAAGAGGTCGTAACTGGTAGCACCATTAGTCTTACCCTTGCCGTGTTGGCGGTGCCTGTGTTTGATACTCTTAGGGTTATGACGGCTCGAATGATGCAGCGTCGCTCACCATTTAGCCCCGATAAGACGCACTTGCACCATATGTTTATCCGCCTTGGCTTTAGCCACGTTATTACGGCACTGAATGTTATTACCATCAATGCTCTGGTGGTATTGACGTGGCATATGTGTAATGTGTGGGATTGTAGTCCCGAGATGCAGTTGTATATCACTGTTTTGTCGGGTATGCTCTCGACCACGGGACTATACTACGGTATGGAGTATATGGAGAAACGCCATACCGCAACATACGAAAAGTTACAACAATTGGTTGCAAAATATAGTCTCCGTCGTTCTGGCTTTTTGCTTAAATTGCAGCAGATACTCGATGGAGGAGAATAATTGATAGGAAAAAAGTAAAGTTATGCCGAAAATTTCGGAACGTGCGGTCGAAATGCCCGCCTCGCCCATTCGTAAATTGGTACCCTTGGCTGATGATGCTAAGCGCCGAGGAGTGAAGATATATCATCTGAACATTGGTCAGCCCGACCTGCCTACACCGCAGGAGGGATTGGATGCATTGAAGAAGATTGACCGTAAGGTGTTGGAGTATAGCCCCAGCGATGGATACCTCTCGCTCAGGGAGAAACTCGTTGGCTACTACGACCAGTACCAGATTAAACTTACGCCCGACGACATTATCATCACCACGGGAGGCTCGGAGGCGGTTCTCTTCGCCTTTATGTCGTGCCTTAACCCCGGTGACGAGATTATCGTGCCAGAGCCCGCATATGCTAACTATATGGCATTTGCTATCTCGGCAGGAGCTGTTATTCGTACCGTCTCGACATCTATCGAGGAGGGTTTTGCTCTGCCCAAGGTTGAGCAGTTTGAGGAGCTTATCAACGAGCGTACACGTGGTATTCTGATTTGTAACCCCAATAACCCCACGGGCTACCTCTACACCCGCAAGGAGATGAATCGTATCCGTGACCTGGTAAAGAAGTACGATTTGTTCCTCTTCTCGGATGAGGTTTACCGTGAGTTTATCTATACAGGATCGCCCTATATCTCGGCGTGCCACCTTGAGGGTATCGAGCAGAATGTTGTGTTGATTGATTCTGTATCAAAGCGTTATTCGGAGTGTGGTATCCGTATCGGTGCGCTCATTACCAAGAACCACGAGTTGCGCAAGGCTGTTATGAAGTTCTGCCAGGCACGTTTGAGCCCGCCCCTTATCGGACAGATTGTTGCCGAGGCTTCTTTGGATGTATCTCGCAGCTATATGATTCGTACCTACGAAGAGTATATCGAGCGCCGTAACTGCCTGATTGATGGATTGAATAAAATCCCCGGAGTATATTCGCCCATCCCTATGGGTGCATTTTATACCGTGGCTCGCTTGCCTATCGACGATAGTGATAAGTTCTGTGCGTGGTGTCTTTCGGAGTTCGAGTATGAGGGAGAGACTGTTATGATGGCTCCCGCATCGGGCTTCTATACCGACCCTACGAAGGGTCGCAACGAGGTGCGTATCGCTTATGTACTCAAGAAGGAGGATTTGCGCCGTGCACTGTTTGTTTTGGGTAAGGCTTTGGAGGCATACCCCGGGCGAACAACCTTGTAGATGAAATTTTACCATACGTAGCACAATTATATAGGGTAGATAAGCGTTTTCAGACCGAAACTTAAAACTTCAACATATATGGAAAAGTATATTCTTTCGCTCGACCAGGGCACAAGTAGCTCACGAGCAATCGTATTTGACCAGAAGGGACAGATACGCTCTGTTGCACAGCGTGAGTTCACGCAGTATTTCCCCCAGTCGGGTTGGGTGGAGCATAATCCTCACGAGATATGGTCTTCGCAGGCATCTGTTATTGCAGAGGCTATCACATCTATCGACATCAATGGTCACAACATCGCAGGTATAGGTATCACTAACCAGCGTGAGACGACCATCGTGTGGGATAGAGAGACCGAGGAGCCTATCTATAACGCTATCGTATGGCAGGATCGCCGTACTTCGGAGTATTGCGATAAGCTCAAGGAGGAGGGCTACACCGAGTTTATCCGTTCACGTACGGGCCTGATTATCGATGCATACTTCAGCGCAACGAAGATTAAGTGGATTTTGGATAATGTCCCCGGAGCGAGAGAGCGTGCCGAGAAGGGTAAGTTGATGTTCGGTACTGTTGATACGTGGCTTATCTGGCGTTTGACTCGTGGCGATGTACACGTTACCGACGTAAGTAACGCATCACGTACGATGCTCTTTAATATTCACACTTTGCAGTGGGATGAGGAGCTTCTGCGCCTGTTCGATATTCCATTGTCTATGATGCCCGAGGTGCGTTCGTCAAGCGAGGTGTATGGTCATACCAAATCAACAATCTTCGCCCACGAGGTACCTATCTCAGGTATTGCGGGCGACCAGCAGGCGGCTCTGTTTGGTCAGATGTGTGTTGAGCCGGGTGCTGTGAAGAATACCTACGGTACGGGTTGCTTCCTCTTGATGAATAGTGGCGAGAAGCCTATCGACTCGAAGAATAACCTTCTGACAACCATTGCGTGGAAGATTGGCGATAAGGTGAACTACGCTCTCGAGGGTAGTATCTTCGTCGGTGGCTCTGTTGTGCAGTGGTTGCGTGACGGCTTGGGTATCATTCGCTCATCGAGCGAGGTTGAGGCTTTGGCAGC
>JAFNUH010000139.1 GCA_017384185.1 Alistipes sp. | reverse complement strand
TACCGGAGTGCTTATCGTCTGCATCGGCAAGGCAACAAAGATGGTAAACGAGTTGCAAGCCGAGGAGAAGGAGTATATCGCCGACATCGAACTCGGCGCAACAACTCCGAGCTACGATTTGGAGCACCCCATCGACAAACGCTATCCAACAGACCATATCACACGTGAGAAGATTGAGCAGGTCTTGACTGAGCTTACAGGCGAGCGCTTGCAGGCACCCCCTATCTATTCGGCTAAGAAGGTTGAGGGCGTGCGTGCCTATGAGTTTGCCCGTGCAGGCGAGGAGGTGGAGCTGAAGCGAGCGCTTATCAATATCTACGAGATGGATATTCTCTCGCTGGAGATGCCCCATCTCAGGATTCGTGTGCGTTGCAGCAAGGGAACATACATCCGCTCGCTGGCTAACGAGATAGGCGTTGCACTCGACAGCGGAGCCCACCTTACGGGTCTAAGACGCACTCGCAGTGGCGGTTTTACCGTGGAAAATGCCCATAAATTGGAAAATTTTATGGAAAAGTTGAGTGAGTGTGAAACAAAATAGCGAAAATTTCGTATTACTTATTGATATTTGTGTCTTTCACCGCTAAATCTTTAAGGTTGAAAAGATTAAAAATCTAACAACCAAAGGTTGCTCCCTATAAGGAGCCGTAAGGCGACCAAAGTCCTCTCCTGAGGATAGGATTTAGGAGAGGGTCAGATTTGCAAATGCGGTCAACGACCGCAATGGAAGCCGCAAGGCGCTAAAGAATAGCCGATTAGAATAAGAAATACAAGTTATATATACATTATGAAACTATCTCAATACGGATATGAGTTCTCTGCCGATATGTTGGCTAAGTATCCCGCCGATAATCGTGACGAGTCACGTTTGTTGGTGTTAAATCGTGCTACGGGGGCTATCGAACACCGCATTTTCAAGGACATTATCGAGTATTTCGACGAGAAGGACCTCTTCTTGTTCAACGACACCAAGGTATTCCCCGCCCGTTTGTACGGTAACAAGGAGAAGACCAACGCCGAGATTGAAATCTTTTTGTTGCGTGAGCTCAATAGCGAGCTGCGTCTGTGGGACGTTTTGGTTGACCCCGCACGTAAGATTCGTATCGGCAATAAGCTCTATTTTGGTGCCGACGAGATGATGGGTGCCGAGGTGATTGACAACACCACCTCACGTGGTCGTACCTTGCGTTTCCTCTTTGACGGCTCGTACGAGGAGTTCAAGGAGGCGCTCTACCGCTTGGGTGAGACGCCGCTGCCTCGCTGGGTGCGTGAGAAGGTCGAGGAGGAGGACTCGGAGCGTTACCAGACAATCTTCGCTAAGCACGAGGGCGCTGTGGCGGCTCCTACGGCTGGTATGCACTTCTCGAAGCACCTGTTGAAGCGTATGGAAATCAAGGGTATAGAGTCTGCATATATCACCCTTCACGCCGGCTTGGGTAACTTCCGCACGGTAGATGTTGAGGACCTCTCGAAGCATAAGATGGACTCTGAGCAGTTCGTTGTAACCGAGCAGGCTGCCGAGCAGGTGAACGCCGCTAAGCGTGCCGGTCACAAGGTTGTGGCTATCGGTACGACGGTTATGCGTACCATCGAGACTGCCGTTTCGACGGGTGGTATGATTAAGTCTATGGAGGGCTGGACCAATAAGTTTATCTTCTGCCCCTACGACTTTACCGTTGCCAACGCTATGGTGTCTAACTTCCACTTGCCATACTCAACACAGCTTATGATGGTTGCCGCATTTGGTGGTTACGACCGTGTGCTGAACGCCTACGAGGTGGCAAAGCAGGAGGGCTACCGCTTTGGTACGTATGGCGATGCAATGCTTATTATATAAGTAAGCGGCGCACTATTAAAAAATTTTTATTATCTTTGCATATTGTAAAACCCAAAAGCCTATGGCTTCACGCAAAATATTATACGTTTGTCAGGAGATTATGCCCTACCTGCCCGAGACTGAGCTCTCGGGTCTGAGCCGCCGTTTGGTGCAGGCTATGCAGGAGCGTGGCAATGAAATCCGTACGTTTATGCCTCGCTACGGCTGCATTAACGAGCGACGTAACCAATTGCACGAGGTAATCCGCCTGTCGGGTATGAACCTTATCATCGACGATAACGACCACCAGCTTATCATCAAGGTTGCGTCGATTCCCTCAGCCCGCATACAGATATACTTTATCGACAATGACGATTTCTTCGCTCGCAAAGCCATCCTCACCGATGCCGACGGCAAGGAGTTCGAGGATAACGACGAGCGTGCTATCTTCTTCGCACGTGGTGTGTTGGAGACAGTCAAGAAGCTCAACTGGTCACCCAACATCGTACACTGTATGGGTTGGATGTCGGCAGTTGCGCCCATCTATTTGAAGAAGGTATTTAATGACGACCCCTTGTTCCGTGACGTAAAGGTTGTCGTGTCGCTCTGTGGTGACCGTTTTGAGCAGCCTTTCGATGCTGCTTTCGCTCAGAAGGTGGCAAATGAGGGCGTAAATGATGAAAAACTTGCGGATTTGACCAACCCTTCATACGAAAACTTCTATCGTTTCGTTATAGATTACGCCGATGGTATTGTGGTTGCCACCGATAGTGCCGACCCTGCACTTGTCGAGTATGCTCGCCAGAGCGGAAAGCCTATGATGGAGTTCGAGAGTGTGGAGGAGGCTGTTATGTTCGACAATTATAATCGTTTCTATGAAGAGATACAATAGAATAAAGAGCTTGCTCGCCGCCGCTATGGTTATCGCCGTGGCAGCCCTTATGACTTTGGGCTGTACCACTACTGCAGACTACACCCTCGGTGAGGAGTTCGCTCCTACCAACCAGCAGATGATTACACGCCACCGCCTCTACAAGAACGGTGTGCTGAGTGAGATAAATAGTGAGGATGCCCCCTGCCGTGTATTTGAGACACGTCTGTTCAAGACCGACTCTGTACCCTCAGACCGCCTGGGTACCTTCTACCTCGGTTTGCAGAAGCATAGCCGCTTTGGTGTGCGTAAGATGGGTTTCTCGAGCCAGTTCCTTCATATGATTCATATCGATGACTCGATTGGTTTTGGCTACCGTCCTATCTACGACTCTACAACGCTTATCTTCGAGTTGGACACCTTCGTAGGTGACTCTACTCGCCCCATACAGTATAATGTATATCTGTTGACCGACGACTTGGTTGATTGGGATGCTAAGGATACAACGTTCTACGTATCGTACGACCCCCGTGAGGAGGGACACATTGCGCAGAATGCAGAGCCCGTCTTTACCTTTAAGTTCCCCGACCAGGAGAATGGTGTTTACACCAACTCTACCGAGTTCCGTTTGACAGAGGGTGCAGGCGCACGTGAGCTTATCTACGGTCTCTTCTGTATGGATAAGCTCGATGCCAATGGCAACGCAACGAACAACATCGACCTCTATCAGTCTGACTCGGCTTTCATCCGCAAGTATAAGGGTGTGTGGATTGCACCTGCTGAGGATCAGCCCGAGAGCGAGGGTCACGCTATGGCATTCTCTGACCAGACTTCAGGTTTCAAGGTGTATGGTCGTGTTCGTAACCACGGTGCCGATGTTGACATCGTGACAGATACAATCGCTATTCCCTACTACTTCAACGATACCTATGCCGAGGGCTTTGGTAACGTTACGGCACAGTCGGCGCTCTACAACTTTGAGGGCACCGAGTTGGAGGGTCTGCCCATCCTTGAGACTGAGCAGAATCGTGCCGAGACTGATAAGGCGTATGTCGATGGTTGTGGCGGTATTATGACCGAGTTGCACTTCACCGACGAGTTCCTGCTCTCGCTGCGTAACATCAACAGTGGCGATAAGGAGTATATCTCGGCGGCTATCAACCAGGCGTCGTTGCGATTCTACATCGACGGCTCGGATTACGACTACGATAAGATTGACCCGCTGCCTATGACCGATAGAATGAATGAGTCTATCTCACGTCTGGGTATGTACACCAACTATAAGAACTTGACGCCGATTGTCGATTACCTCTACACGCAGGAGGAGGATGGCTCGCTCTACTACGACGGCTATCTGAATCGTAGCCGTGCGATGTATGAGATGAACATCTCGTCATACATCCAGCAGCTGGTTAACGAATTGTTGAAGCTTGAGCCTGAGGCAGATGGCAGCATCGACCTCTCGAAGCTCAAGACCACTCGAACGATTTACTTAGCGCCGAGTGCTTACGACCGATTCACGTTCAACCGTACGGTCATCCAAGGAAGTAATAATCTCACCAACCCGGCAAGCATCTCGTTGGAGTTGACCTATACGTTGGTGAAATAGAGATAGATAGTTTACCCGACAAACCTAAGTGCAGAACTTAGGTTTTTGTCGTATTTAAGAATAAAGTGAAATGCAAGAGAATTTAGTCATCGTAGAGTCCCCAGCCAAGGCGAAAACCATTGAGCGCTTCTTGGGTAAGGACTACGTTGTAAAATCGAGCTTCGGTCATATCCGTGACCTTGCAAAGAAGGGCTTGGGTGTGAAGATTGACGAGGATTTTATGCCCGATTACGAGGTTCTGCCCGATAAGAAGAAGGTTGTTGAGGAGCTCTCACGCCTCGCCGAGAAGGTAACAACAGTGTGGTTGGCATCCGATGAGGACCGTGAGGGAGAGGCTATTGCGTGGCACCTTGCCGAGGTGCTCAACCTGCCCGTGGATAAGACTAAGCGTATCGTCTTCCACGAGATTACCAAGAACGCCATCCTCAATGCTATTGAATCGCCCCGCACCATCGATATGAATCTTGTCAACGCCCAGCAGGCACGCCGTGTGTTGGACCGTATCGTAGGTTTCGAGCTCTCACCCGTGTTGTGGAAGAAGATTCGTCCCGCACTCTCGGCAGGTCGAGTGCAGAGTGTTGCCGTGCGTCTTATCGTCGAGCGTGAGCGAGAGATTATCGCCTTCCGTTCTACGCCCTACTTCCGTGTTGTGGCTCACTTCTATCCCGC
>JAFNUH010000138.1 GCA_017384185.1 Alistipes sp. | reverse complement strand
TTGTATTACTCATTGCACTAACACTACTCTTTGGACGTATCTACTGTTCTGTAATATGTCCGCTTGGCGTTATGCAGGATATCGTATCGTGGTACGCAGGTCGCCGCAAGCGTAACCGTTTCAGCTACTCACCTGCGAAAAATTGGTTGAGATATGCCGTTCTCATCATCTTTATCGCAACACTTGTCGCTGGTTTTGGAGCTATCGCATTGCTTGTTGCACCTTATAGTGCTTTCGGTCGTATCGCTCAGAATCTGTTTGCACCAATCTGGAAGTGGGGTAACAACCTCTTGGCATTTATCGCCGAGAGAGTTGACAGCTATGCATTCTACTCAACTGATGTTGTTGTTGGTAGCTGGATAACATTTGGCGTAGCAGCCGCAACTCTGATTGTATTGGTTGTCTTGGCGTGGCGTAATGGTCGTACATATTGTAACACTATCTGCCCCGTCGGTACCGTTTTGGGCGCATTGTCACGCTTCTCGCTCTTCAAGCCGATGATTGACACCAATAAGTGTATCGACTGTAAGCTTTGCGCACGCAAGTGTAAGGCATCGTGCATCGACACTACTAATCACACCATAGATTACAGCCGTTGTGTAGTATGTATGGATTGTTTGGAGTCGTGCAGCAAGGGTGCTATTAAATATACTCTGCGCAAGGGTAGCACAAAGGCTGACGCTCCCGCAGACAAGTCTCGCCGCAACTTTATCATTGGCGCAGGTCTGTTGGCAACATCGGCAGCTAAGGCGCAGGAGATGAAGCTCGACGGTGGTTATGCAACAATCATCGACAAGAAGTCACCTTTTAAGAATCGTGCTATCACACCTCCGGGTTCATTGAGCGCACGCAATATGGCTACACACTGTACTGGTTGTCAGTTGTGTGTAGCGGCTTGTCCTACACAGGTTTTGCGTCCTTCGGCAGACCTCACAACCTTTATGCAGCCCGAAATGTCATACGAGAAGGGTTATTGCCGTCCCGAGTGTAATAAGTGTTCGCAGGTATGTCCTACGGGAGCTATCAATCCCATTACAGTCGAGGAGAAGACAGCTATTCAGGTTGGTCACGCTGAGTGGAACCGCAAGAATTGTATCGTACTTACCGACGATGTAGATTGTGGTAACTGTGAGCGTCACTGCCCCACGGGAGCTATCACGATGATTTTATCAGATTACCGTGACCTCAAATCACGCAAGATTCCTTCAGTAAACGAGAGCCTATGTATTGGCTGTGGTGCTTGCGAGAACTTGTGTCCTGCACGTCCGTTTAGTGCAATTTATGTAAAGGGTTACCCCAAACACAAAACCATCTAAAAATTAATGCTATGAAGAATAAAAACAACAATATAGACCGTCGTGAGTTTATCAAGCGCTTAGGCGCAGGCTCACTGCTTACAGCTGCTGCATTTACGGGTTGTAAAAGCAATAGTTTGAAGATGGATTCATCGGCTATGGGCGAGGTTCCTACCGACAAGATGACCTACCGCACAAACCACAACACGGGCGATAAGGTATCAATCTTGGGTTATGGCTGTATGCGATGGCCGACCATTGAGGGTGGCAGCGCACGTGACCAGCGCTCGAAGATTGACCAGGAGTCGGTAAACGAGCTGGTTGACTACGCTATTGCGCACGGTGTTAATTACTTCGACACATCACCCGTATATTGTCAGGGTATGTCTGAGGAGGCAACCGGCATTGCGCTGAGCCGTCACCCCAGAAATACCTACTTCATCGCCACAAAGATGTCGAACTTCTCGAACTACACTTACGAGAACTCTGTGGCTATGTACGAAAACTCGCTCAAGAAGCTCCAGGTAGACTATTTTGACTACTACCTGCTCCACAATATCGGAG
>JAFNUH010000137.1 GCA_017384185.1 Alistipes sp. | reverse complement strand
GATGGACGAGAAGGGTGCGCAATACACCTCTATGGAGTACGCTCAGTGGTTGCAGAAGCGTATGCTGAGTGGCGTGAAGCGTTTGGTGCTTGTAATTGGAGGTCCTTACGGCTTTTCGGAGGAGGTATATGCTCGTGCAGACCAGAAGATTTCGCTCTCGAAGATGACCTTCTCGCATCAGATTGTGCGTGCAATCTTTGCCGAGCAGTTATATCGTGCCTTCACCATTCTCAATAACGAACCATATCATCACGAATAGGAATGAAAATATTTCGTACCCATACCGCTTTGCTCGTCTGGCGCATCACGTTGCTATATGTGGTGTTGATGCTTTGTAGAGCACTTTTTTATCTCTATAACCACGCCCTTATCGGAGCTTTACCCACGGATGAGTTGTGGAGTCTTCTGTGTGGTTCAATGAAGTTCGATACGGTGTCTATTCTCTATGCCAATGCCGTTTTTATCTTGTTGTCGGTAGTGCCGCTGCATCTTCGTGAGAAGCATTGGTGGCAGTCGATATGTTATTGGTACTATGTGATCGTCAATTCGTTGCTGCTGGTGGCGGTGAGTGTGGCTGATGCAATATATTTCCGCTATACACAAAAGCGCTTCTCGGCTGATGAGATATTCTTTGCCGATAACGACAACTCGTTGCAACTTGTTTTGAAGTTCGCCACAGAAAACTGGTATATGGTTCTGGCGGGTGTGGCGCTTATCGCCGTGCTGGTGGTAGGCTATCGTCGCCGAGTGAAGGTTGAGCAGATTTTCGCTGGCGTATGGTATTACATTTCGGCATTTGTGGTGATGCTCGTGGCAGTTGGGTTAGCCATAGGCGGTATTCGTGGCGGTTTTACGAAGATGACACGCCCGATAACCATCTCAAATGCAACGCTATATACGGCAGATAATGCACGTGCTACGATGATTCTTAGCAACCCGTTCTGCATCCTTCGTACTATATCGTCGAGTGGTAAACTGCATTACGAGAAATATTTTGACGACAAGACTCTTGCGGAGATATACTCTCCCGAACACTTCCCTGCGGAGGATGTATCGCCTACGGAGCTTACGGGAAGAAACGTGGTGTTGTTTATTATGGAGAGCTTCTCGGCTGAGCATTCAGCATTGTTGCGCCCCGACATATATAAAGATTCGGAGCAGCAGGGATATACACCATTCCTCGACTCGCTGATGCGTCAGAGCTATACATTCTATAATATGTATGCCAACGGTAAACGCTCTATCCAGGCACTGCCTGCGGTGTGGAGCTCTATACCTTCGTTCAAGTCGCCATTTGTGCTTATGCCGCAGGCGTTGGCTGAGACTCGCTCGTTGCCTGCTATATTGAAGGATAAGGGCTACGAGACGATGTTCTTCTGCGGTTCGGATCACGGCTCTATGGGCTTTGGTGCCTATGCCCGCCAGACGGGAATAGAGAAGTTGTATAGCCGTCAGGATTATGAGAAGGTGCACGGCACGAATGACTTTGATGGTTATTGGGGCGTGTGGGACGAGAAGTTCTTGAACTATATGGGAGAGGTGCTCTCCGAGCAGCGTGAGCCTTTCTTCTCAACGATGTTTACACTCACCTCGCACCATCCGTTTGTTGTCCCCGAGGAGTATGAGGGCAAGTATCCCAAAGGTCATACGCCGAATCACCAATGTGTTGGATATGTGGACGATGCGTTCCGCAAGTTCTTTGCAAAGTATGAGAATGAAGAGTGGTTCCGCCGTACGATTTTCGTATTTGTTGCCGACCACGTGTCGAGCGAGAAGATGACCGAGACGTTCCGTCGTTCGCCTGGCGATTATCACATCTTAGGCTTTATGTACGCCCCCGATAGCGCCCTCTTTGGTGAGCATCGTCAGGTGGTGTCGCAGATTGATATTATGCCTACGCTACTCGGCTTGATGGGTAACGACGAGCCATATTTCGCCTTTGGACGTGACATTTTCAACGAGCACACAGATGTGCCATTTGCTATCAATTACGACAATAACGCTTTCCAAGCCATCACGGGCGAACATCTGATTCGCTTCGATGAGAAGAATGTTACGGGCGTATATGCCGTAGATGATGTTATGCACACCACAGACCTTAGGGACAGGGTGGATACGAATGGCGTGGAGCAGCAGATAAAGGCTATGATACAGAGCTATTATAGACGTGTGGAGAATAAAGATTACTTAGTAAATGATTCAATTCCGAGAGATACAGCTTTCTGATAAGGAGCAGATTGAGAGCCACCTGCAACGTGCGTCGGCTCCGATTTGCGACTACACCTTTGTAAATATATACGCTTGGCAACCCGTCTATCAATCCACTTGGGCTGAGGTCGAGGGGGCACTTGTGGTGCGCTTTTTAATTGATGGCGAGTATGGTTATATGATTGTTGGTGCGGAGGATTATTCTGCTGTGCTGACGGCATTGTTCTCTGAGACAAAGCAGCGTGGCAAGCGTCTGCGATTGGTTGGTATGACCTGCGACGATGCCGATTATTTCAAGGCGTGGGCTGCGCAGAATGAGTGCGAGGAGTGCTTTGCCATCTGCGATAATCCCGATTATCGTGATTATATATACTCTGTTGAGGATTTGAGTAATCTTACAGGAAAGAAGTATCAGCCCAAACGTAACCATATCAATAAGTTCGAGGCGAAATATACTTACGAATTTGCAGAGCTGACACCAAAATTTTTCCAGGAGTGTCTGTGTCTTGAGTGTCGTTGGCAGCTGCGCAAGGCTGTGATGGAGAATCCGGCAGTGGCAAAGGAGCACGAGTGTAAGGATACGGCGGAGAAGAGTGCCATACGACGAGCATTTGATGCCTACGAGGAGTTGGGATTGTATGGAGGCGTGTTGCTTGTGGATGGTCACGTAGCGGCATTTACCTATGGCTCAGCAATGTCGGAGGATACCTTCTGTACGCATATTGAGAAGGCTGATGCCACGATGGATGGAATCTTCCCAATGATAAATCGTTGCTTCGCCCGAGCGTTGGCAGAGCGAGGTTTTCGCTATGTAAATCGTGAGGAGGATATGGGTCTGGCGGGTCTGCGCCGCTCAAAACAGTCGTTCTATCCCGTGCGTTTGCAGGAGAAGATTGGCGTGAGGGAGATTACTCCTGTTGAGGCTGAGTGTCGTGAGTTGTGGATGGAGGTCTTTGGCGATAGCCGTGAGGATGTTGACCGCTTCTTTATAGATGTTCATACGCCCCAAAATCTACTTGCGCATTGTGAGCAGGGTCGTGTCGTTTCGATGCTTAACATCGTGGAAATCAATACAGAATATGGTGTTACGGCATATCTATATGCCATTGCAACCGCCGCCGAGTGGCGAGGTCGAGGCTTTGCTGAGGAGCTAATTCGTCAGGCGATAGCCATCTCTCGTGAGCGAGGATATAAAGCCATTATGTTGATACCCTCGGAGGAGTCGCTCGTTGCGTATTACAGTCGTTTCGGATTTGGCGAGCCTTCGTATAAGTTAGATTTCTCGAATGGTTATGATCTCGGAATGGGAGATAGAGAACGAGATGTAGCCGTTGTGCTTACATTATAATAAAAATAGGGTGTCCAATCGGGCACCCTATTATTCTATCATAAAATGTCTTACATCTTATAGAACTCCTCCCAACCCTTACGAGGGGGTGTGTTTGTAAGCATAGCGTCTGCGAAGCGGTTGTTGACGATGCGCTTTGTTTCACGGTCGAAGATAATCTTCTCATTCAAGCGCTGAGCCATAACGCCCAGGCAGAATACCTGGCACAGAGGACCAAACACGTCGAATGATGAGTGTGCCTTCTCCTCGCCCATAACAGCCAAGAGGAAGTTCTCGTAGTGGTTCGATGTAGGCTCGGGAACCTCGGGCAGACGGCTCGCCATCTCCTTTGCCTTTGACTCGGGGATAATCTGAGTGATAGCACCGTGTGAGCCACGCTTGAAGATAAGCTCGTCAGAGTACATAATCGTACCGGGGTTAATCTTCACTGCCGATGCTGCTGCGCTCTGACCACCGATTGTAGGCACGTCGGCACCCATCTTTGACTCGCCAAATCCCTCAGGAATAGGGGGATAGTTGCCAATACCGTCCCACCAAGTGATATCCATTGCGGGCATATCGCCACGACGTGGGAACTTGAAGTTGATGGTCGATGACATCGGGAAGAAGTATGTATTCCAGCCCTCGAACTTTACGGGTGTAATCTCGTAAGGAAGACCCAAGTCGAGGAACTCGTGGATGGTGTCGATAAGGTGTGCTCCCCAGTCGCCCAATGCGCCCATACCGAAGTCGTACCACGAACGCCAGTTACCGGGGTGATACTTCGAGTTGAACTCGTGGAACTGCTGTGTGGTGTGCCACAAATCCCAATCCATACCGTCGGGTATAGGCTCAGCCTGCGGGAAGCGGTCGATGTTCACATCGTAGCCGTGCCAACGACGTGAGTTGTTCATATGTGCATCTACGTGTGTTACGTTCTTGATGATGCCTGCCTCTTTCCACGCCTTAAACTGGTAGTAGTTGCGGTCAGAGTGACCCTGGTTACCGCCCTGAGTTACGAGATGAGGATTGCGTTTCGCTGCCTGAATCATCAACTCGCACTCGTAGAATGTGCGACCCATAGGCTTCTCAACATATACGTGCTTGCCCTGATTCAATGCCAACATTACGCAGGGGAAGTGTGAGAAGTCGGGTGTCTCGACAACAACTGCCTCGAACTTATTGCCCATCTCGTCGAACATCTTGCGGAAGTCGGTAAATACCTTTGCCTTGGGGTGAGCTGCGATAGCCTCCTGACAACCCTTTGACTTGAGGTCAACGTCGCACATAGCAACGATGTTAGCCAAGCCTGTCTTCTCGAACTCCTTCATCACCTCACGACCACGGTTAGCCATACCAACCCAAGCCACATTCACCTTGCCCAACTTAGCAAAACGCTTCTTCTTATCCTCAGCCTTCTGTGCTGTGGGGGCTGCCGAAGCCAAACCGCCCATCATAACACCTGCTGCTGCCAATCCCGATTTCATAAGGAAATCGCCACGTGAAATCTTGTCACTCATAAGTTTTAAGGTTTTATTTTGTTTTAAGTTTTATCGCTTACACAATTTGCACCTTAAAGTTAGTGATATTTTTTCTCAAAACTTCCTTTTTAGTGATTTTTTCCTCCGAAAATGTAATTTTTTGGCGTGTCGAGCGACTAATGTTGTGAGAGTGGGGGAGGTTGTGTGAAATTATAATATATTAAGGTAGGATGATAATTTTCGCTAAAAGAAATATGTGCAGAAAAAAAAAGTATAAAAAATATGGTAGTTTGTTTTGCAAAGTACCGAAAAGTGTATATATTTGCATCAGCAAACAGGAAAAAGAGAATCTCTCGCTCAAAACCGACCAGAAGTGACGGCGAATTTGATGAGGACAAGCGTTTGCTATGAGAGCGGAGGAGAGCGTGACGATTAATTTTTTGAAAAATATTTGGAAAGTTAAAAAATATACCTACCTTTGTTATCGAAAAACGATAAATGATAATTGAAAAACATTATTATTTTAGCGTAAAGCATAATAAGGAGGGCATCGGGCGGCTGGTGCGCCCCGCTAAAAAGAAGAGACAGACAACTATTACAATTATTAAATATAAACAAACTCTCAACTAACTTTACTCAACTATGAAACAATTATCTACAACAATTCTGCTTGCGGCGTTGCTCTTCGCAGCGCCCGCAGCAGAGGCGGCAACAGTGAACACCGCAAGTGACAATTATGCAGTTGCTGCAATGAAATCTCGCCAGCAGGAGGCTTTGCGTGGTCGTGTTATTGATACCAAGGGTCAGCCCGTTGGCTACGCTACCATCGTTGCGTTGGTTGGCGACGAGCAGGTGGGTGGTACCACATCGGACGAGCAGGGTAACTTCTCGCTCACTCTGCCCGAGGGCGAGTATAAGCTCGTTATCGACTTCGTGGGTTACAAGAGCGTGGAGCGCACAATCTCAATGCCTGAGCAGGCGCAGTTGGGCGACATAACTTTGGAGGAGGCTACGACGGCTATCGACGAGGTGGTCGTAAAGGCGCAGATGATTCGCCGTGAGGCAGACCGCTTTGTGGTCGATGTGGCAAACTCGGATGCCGCTATCGGTAAGGATGGTACGGAGCTGTTGCGTCAGTCGCCGGGCGTGTGGGTCAAGGATG
>JAFNUH010000136.1 GCA_017384185.1 Alistipes sp. | reverse complement strand
GCGTTGATGATAAAGACAAACTGACCGAGCGAGATGGCGGGGAATACGGCATTCAAGAGCATTGACATACCTGTGGCGCCACCACCCATACCGCCTGCCGGAATCACGCAGGCAGTCCAACCGAAGGCGTAGAGGAACATACCGAGTCCCAATACTATGTACTCTTTCAAGCCTACGGCGACTTTTGTTAATGATAGTTTCATAACCAAGATTGCTTATGAATCGCAACCGAAACTGCGAAAAAAGTTATTGTTTAATTATATTATCCTATTTTGGGCGCAAATATATCAAAAATTTCTCCTTGATGTACTCCTCGCTCCTCTAATCTTTTGTCGAGCATAGCCAAAAGTTGCTCGTTGCGCACCAAACCCCACCCTTTGGTGTGGTGGTAGCGTGGCGGTGCCTCGCCTGCAAAGCGCTCCACGACAATGTCGGGGCGCAGTCGGCGCAGAATCTCCACAAAGAGGTCGATATACTCCTCTATACTCCAGAAACGGAAACGCTCCGGGTGCTCGTCCCACTCACGTGCCAGCGCCGTGCCTCGGAAGAGTTGCAGCTGGTGGAACTTCACCGTCGTCAGTGGCAGCGAGTTTATCTGCTCCACCTGCTCGATTAGCATCTGGTCGCTCTCCCCGGGCAGACCCAAGATAAAGTGCGCACCGCAGTGTATCCCTCGCTCGGCAGTCATCTCTATGGCTCGCCGTGCCGTAGCAAAGTCGTGACCACGATTTATCCTGCGCAGCGTCGCATCGTAGCACGACTCCACGCCATACTCTATGGCGACATATTTTCGGCGTGCCAGCTCGGCAAAATAATCTAACTTCTCCTCGTCAACACAGTCGGGGCGTGTGCCCACCACTATGCCCGCCACGGCGGGGTGCGAGAGAGCCTCGTCGTAACACTCACGCAGTCGCTCTAAGGGAGCGTAAGTGTTTGAGAATGACTGAAAATACGCCAAGTATTGCTCTGCCGTGCGGTAGCGCCTGCGGTGAAACTCTACACCCTCGTCTATCTGCTGCGTTATGCTCTTTGTGGAGTCGCAGTATGAGGGGGTGAATGCCGCATTGTCGCAAAACGTGCAGCCGCCCGTCGAGATTTTGCCATCACGATTGGGACAGGTGAAGCCCGCATTTATGGTCACCTTCTGCATACGGTGTCCGAACGTACGGCGGAAATATGCCGCATAGGAGTTAAATCGGCGCTCGTCGCCCCACGGATAGCTCATTTTCTTACTCGGTTGTTTGGGCACACATCCTGCACCCTAATGCAAATGTAGCGAAACATTGGCGAAAAATAGCACGTAGCGGCAATTTTCTTTCGAATTATTCGTTATATTTGCAACGGCGAGCCCACTTTTCGGCACTTGCTCCTGCCTTTGCGCCGGTGCAGGGTGTTTGAGGGATGGGTGCTGGCTACGATTTGATGAGTAACTTTATTATGAAAGGAGATATTATGAGAGTAATTTATAGCATAATCCTTGCGATGCTTGTGACATTGATGTTGGGCGGCTGCTGCGCCTGCCGCAAGGGTAAGAACAATATGCCTCTGAAGGGTACCGAGTGGCACTTGATGCGATTGATGGGTCGTGACCTCTCGGTTGATGCCGATAAGTTTCTCTTCACCTTCAGCGAGGATGGCGAGTTTGGCGGCACGGGTGCTTGCAACCGTATCTTCGGCGCATTTAAGAGTAACGACCAGCGAGCTATCTCGTTCGAGAACCTCGCCTCTACACGTATGATGTGCCCCGATGCCAATCTCGAAGCGCAGTTTGTTGAGGTTCTCGACCGTGCCACACACTACGAGGTGGATGGCAACGTGCTGATGATTCTCTCGAATGGCGAGGTGCAGGCTATTTTGATGGCAAAATAAGTATTATAAGTGTTATAGGAATTATAGAAAACACTTTATAACACTTATACCTCCTATAACACCTATAAATCTTATAATAGAATAGGGTGCCGACTGAAAAGTTCGGCACCCTTTAATTTATTTATTACTAATGCTCAACGTATCCTCCTTGACATAATTTTTCAACTCGGGCGAGAGCATATTCATTATTCTTTTTACATCCAAATATCCAACAATATCGCAGATAAGAGCCTTCTCATTATTTCGTATCAGAATAATAAATTCGCTGGGCTGATTACTCTTTTTGCGAATAGCCTCGTAAACGCTAATCTCTTGACCTTTTGTGGTTTGGCACATAACCTGCTCATAGAGTTTAGGCTTTCGACTCTGGTGTATCAAACTATAAAACCTATGATATGCTGACTCGCCGATTCTTCTGTTTTCACCACTCAAAGGTATCTTAACCTGATAAATCACCTTCAAATTACCAAGTATATTCTGACTATTTGGCAACTCCTTAACGCCCATAGTTCGCAACATCTCGGCTGGATATTGCACCAATTCAATATCTTTATACCCCTGTGAGTTTGGCAATCCAGCTAAATGTTTTACCTGATTAAAAGCCTCCAAAAACTCCTTTGTCTGCGCCTGGGCAGAGGTTGCGCCCACGATGGCGAGCATTGCAACCAATATCTTAAACACTTGTTTCATACTCACACATTTTTAGAAAAGTCCTAAACCAATTGTCCACGATTGCATATTAGGACCACAACCTGTTTTGAATATCTGCGTAGGCTGATATGTGGCAAAAATCGAGAAATCTCCAAATTTTAGACGTGCCGTAACTCCCGCCTGAATAAAGTTTGTAGGCAGGTTCTTCATATGCTCCCTCTTCTTGCGCTCCTCATATTTTACCACCGAACGAGAATCTGCAACCAAATCCAGATAACCGCCCACCGCAAATGAGCAACGGTTGGGATTTCCAAACAACAGCTCCATAGGCATATGCAACGATGTTGTGCAGAAGTTACTTCTCTTGGCATCCTCAATAGCGTAGGGTATAACCAACCTATTTTCTTGTTTAAGCATTATATCGGGGCTGAGTCGGTAGTTATTAAAACGCACGCCCAATCCGAAGCAAAATCCTATCTTGCTTGTGGGAATATGAATGCCGGTGTGCAGAAGGTTGAGCGATAATTGTACAGAGTGCCAGTTCTGAATATCGAAGAACTCGCCAACCTCCATACCTGCGTATGGTGCGTAGTTTACATCTTGCAACACATTCCAGCCGCACTCTAACATCGGAATTGAGGAGAGGTTGCTACTAAATACAGTTGAGTAGTATTTAACCTTGCTCTTTTTCGTGTTAGTGTTTGACGAGCCGTAAGGGTAGTAATTACTCTTTGTCTTGCTCTTGTTTGATGTGAGTGAATCTTGCGGGTCGCTGTAAAGCTCAATGCCGTTCAGACCGATGTGAATCTGCGCCTCGGCAGAGGTTACACCCACGACGATGAGGGCAAGTAGAATTAAAATTCGTTTCATAGTAGTATATTTTTAAGTTGAGAGATTTTTATTCCAATGTAAACAATTCCTCCAGCGAGTTTATCTGCTTCAGGTCTGCCATCGCCAAGTCGTTGAACATACCCTCGGCATAACGGCGAGCCTCGTCGATGGAGTAGATGGGGCGACCATTCACATAGCAGTATGGCTTCGGGCGATTCATCCACGCACCCACGGCAATCACCACTACGCACGCCGCCGCCAACGCCATCTGCCAACGTCGTGCGCCCTGCTTGCCGTTGCGTAGCCTTACAGCCACACGACCCTCACGCTGCTGCGCTGCATACACCATCATCGCCTCGGCAGCACGCTCCTCGGGCGAGAGTTTATTGTTCTGCGCAAGCTCCTCGGCAAGTCGTTGCTCCTCGTTGGGCGAGGTCTGCGCCTCGAAATATCGCTGTAAAATATCTTTAGACTCCATAGCTCATAATTTTTTCAAACTCCTCCTTTACCTTTTGTCGTGCTCGTGAACACGCCATTCGTGCCGCCATCACCGACGT
>JAFNUH010000021.1 GCA_017384185.1 Alistipes sp. | reverse complement strand
TCGTCCGTAATAACAAGCGGAGCGGAGATGCGGAATGCAGTGTCGCAATAGAGGAACCAATCGCTCATAATTCCCTGTTCAATAAACAGATCCATAATACGATACAGTTTCTCACTCTCGCCTAACTCAACGGCTAACAGCAGACCGCTGCGACGTATCTCCTTGACGGCAGGATGGTCTTTGAGCAACTCCTCATACAAAGCACCCTTACGCTCGACATCCTCTACAATCTTATTCTCCTGCAGGAACTTCATTGCCGCCAAACCTGCTGCGCAGCATACGGGATGACCACCGAATGTTGTGATATGACCCAATACGGGGTTGTGCGTCAGCGTTGACATTATCTCCTGGCTCGAAACAAACGCTCCGAGGGGCATACCGCCACCCAATGCCTTAGCCAGGCAGACAATATCGGGCGTTACGCCATACTTCTGCATAGCGAACATCTCGCCACAGCGTCCCATACCTGTCTGAATCTCATCGAAGATAAGCAATGCTCCCACCTCAGTACAACGCTTACGCAGAGCCTGTAAATAACCATCCACGGGAGGTCGCACTCCAGCCTCGCCCTGCACAGGCTCGCACAACACGCAAGCCGTACGCTCGGTTATCTGCTCCAAATCCTCAAACGAGTTATATCGTATCGCCTTCGTGTCGGGCAACAGCGGTCGGAAGGCATTTTTCCACTCCTCACCCTCAGGCGCACCCATCATACTCATAGCGCCGTGCGTTGAGCCGTGGTATGCTCGGCGCATAGATATCATCTCCGTTCGTGCCGTATATCGCTTAGCCAACTTCAGCGCACCCTCGACAGCCTCAGCTCCCGAATTGAGGAAATATACCGTATCCAGAGGCTTTGGCAAAGTCTCAGCTAACAGACGGGCGAACTCGACCTGCGGGCGCTCGACCATCTCACCATAGACCATAATATGCATATAGTCAGCCGCCTGACGCTGCACAGCCTCAATGACCGCACGATTGCCGTGACCCACATTATTCACAGAGACACCCGACACAAGGTCGTAATATGGTTTACCCTCGGGAGTATAGAAAAAGACACCCTCGGCACGTGCAACCTCGATTAGCTGTGGTGCGGGCGAAGTTTGCGCCACGTGACGCAGAAACTGTTTGCGTAATATTTCGCTCATAAAATTTATCTACTTTTTTTACACTAAGAAGCCACTCGCTTACTTATCGGGTAGTGTAATTACAAAGGAAATTGGCGCTCTAAGATTCGCTCAGCATCCTTTACCGACGACATAACCCAGCGGAACATCATCTCACTTGCATCATCCTCCGTCAATCGCCAATCAATCGACGGCGAGAGGCGCATACGCTGCGAGAGCATATATATCAAGATTGCAGCCGAAGCCGAGACATTCAGACTCTCGACCATACCGCACATAGGGATACGCAGATACTCATCCGCCGCCTCGATAATCTCATCCGACACACCGGCGTGCTCCGTACCAAATACCAGACAGAAAGGACCCTTCTCAACGTCGAATGTTTCTGGC
>JAFNUH010000135.1 GCA_017384185.1 Alistipes sp. | reverse complement strand
TGTGGTTCGGAGGCCTGTTCGGGTGGTTTGTATGCCGATAGTCGTGCCGTTGACCGCCGATTTATGGAGCGCTACAATGTGGATTTGTGGCTTCCCGGCGCACCTACACACCCGATGACATTCATCGACGGTGTAATGAATATGCTTAACCTTAAAAGACGATAGTTCAAGCAAATGGAGTTTATAGAGAGTTTTATCGACCAAACTAACAATATATTGTGGGGCTATGTGATGATAGCTTCACTGATTGGTTGCGCCGTATATTTCACTCTGCGAGGCAAGTTCGTCCAATTTACGATGATTGGCGAAATGTTTCGCCAACTTATAAACTCCTCAGAGCGTCACATAGATAACGGTCACAAGCATATCTCGCCCTTTGAGGCATTTGTAGTATCGCTTGCAAGCCGTGTTGGCACGGGAAATCTTGCAGGTGTAGCCACAGCCATAGCCGTAGGAGGTGCTGGAGCAGTATTCTGGATGTGGGTCATTGCACTCATCGGTGCTGCTAACGCCTTTGTTGAGAGCACGCTTGCGCAGCTATACAAAAAACGCTCTGACGACTCGTTTATCGGAGGTCCAGCATATTATATTATGCAGGGTCTAAAGTGTCGTCCGATGGCAATTCTGTTTAGTGTACTTACTATTGTAACCTTCGGTTTTGCATTCAACACCGTACAGAGTAACACTATATGTGAAGCGTTCCAGAACGCATTTGGTGTAGATAATCTATATATGGGTATCTTCCTAACCGCAACCACGCTGCTTATCATTTTTGGCGGCATTCAGCGCATTGCAAAGGTTAGCTCGGTTGTGGTGCCCATTATGGCTGTCGGATATATTATTTTGGCGTTTACGGTCGTTCTGCTCAACATTACTCAGCTTCCTGAGGTATTTACTCTTATAATCAAGAACGCCTTCGGTATGGAGCAGGTTGTAGGAGGTGGTATGGGTGCGGCCGTAATGCAGGGTATAAAGCGAGGTCTGTTTAGCAACGAGGCGGGTATGGGTTCTGCCCCTAATGCTGCGGCGACTGCCTCTACGTCGCACCCCGTAAAGCAGGGTTTAATTCAGACTCTTGGTGTATTTACCGACACTCTTATAATCTGTTCTTCGACGGCATTTATCATCTTGATGAGTGGCGTACACGTCGAAGGTGGATTAGATGGCGTACAGCTTACACAAGAGGCTCTAACCGCTGAGATTGGCAGTGCGGGACGAATCTTCGTTGCTATTGCAATATTCTTCTTTGCCTTTAGCTCAATATTTGGCAACTACTACTATGGAGAAGCAAACATCCGCTTTATCACAAAATCACGCCTTGCGCTCAACATCTACCGAGTAATAGTTGGTGCTATGGTGATGGGTGGAGCTATGATGAGCCTAAAGATGGTGTGGAGTCTTGCCGATGTCACAATGGCTCTTATGACACTCTGTAACCTCGTGGCTATTGTTCTACTGGGAGGAAAGGCGATGACTCTATTGGAGGATTATCGTTCTCAGCGCAAGCGAGGCATAGACCCAATATTCAAAAAATCGCAGGTAAAAGAGTTTGCCGAAGACGAAAATATCGAGTGCTGGTAGCATAAAAAATCCAAGTCGACGAGGACTTGGATTTTTTATTACTTCTTACTCTGCTTATCCATAATTACCGCCACGGTAACATCACCGGTAACATTCACCGATGTACGAAGCATATCGAGCGGACGGTCAATACCAATAATGAGTGCCAAACTCTCGGCAGGAATACCAACAGATGTGAGGACCATAGCCAGAATAACATAACTACCGCCCGGAATAGCAGGAGTACCAATACTTGAAAGCGTAGTCATAGCTATAATAGTCAATAGCTGAACAAACGTTAGCTCAATACCCAACGCCTGCGCAATAAAGAGCGTAGCAATGGTTTGGTAACACGACGTGCCGTCCATATTAATCGTAGTACCGATAGGCAGAACAAACGATGACACCTCACGAGAGACGCCCATCTTACCCTGCGTAGTGGCAAATGTAAAGGGCAATGATGCAGCACTACTACTGGTAGTAAAGGCGAAGAGCTGCAACGGATATAGATTCTTTACAAAACGTCCATAGCCCACACCGCCAAACAAACGTGCAATAGTAGGATAAAAGATAAACAAAAGGAATAGCATTCCTGCAACGACATTTGCGGCATATACACCCAGGGCAGCAAACACCGACCCGTCGCCATTAAAATCCACAACCAATCCCGCCATAAGTGCAGCAACACCCACGGGAGCGCACGAAATGACATAGCCTACAACCTTCATTATTGCCTCATTGAGCGAGTCAATAAGCGATACCAACGGAACACGCTTCTCGTATGGAATAGAGAGCACAGCAACGCCAAAAAGCAACGCAAAGAAGATAATCTGCAACATTTTACTATTATCCGAAAGCGATTGAAAGATATTGGACGGCACAATATCATCCAAAAATCGCAAAGGTCCTCCGATGGCAGTATCAGCCTGCTTCTGCTGTATAGTGTCAGCCGTAGCTGCGTACTTCTGGCTCATATCGGCGACAAGCGTATCATCTACCATCTCTCCAGGACGAATAACGAGAGCAAGTCCCATACCCACCAACACGGCAAATATTGTTGTCATTAAATAGATAGCAACAGTCCTACCACCTAAGCGAGAGAGCGAAGAGGTATCCTTCAAGTCGATAATACCCTTCATAAGCGTGACAAATACCAACGGCACTGCGATTAACACCAATGCCTTGATAAAGAGCTTACCAAATGGGCGAATCCAATCATTGATAATACCCTCGCAACCCAATCCTATTCCCGCAAAGCCAATGGCGATACCGACAACCATACCTATCAATATCTGAAGGTAAGAGGGAATTCTTCGCTTCTTCATAACTGCAATTTTATAATTTCTAATTACGAAACTACAAAAAAATCCCCGTTCTTTCAAGAACGGGGAGAAATATCTGATATAAAATTATCAGCTAAAGTGCTTGATTAAAAATACTGACCACGCAAATCCTCAATCTCAGCCATATTCTGCAATGCCATTACAGAAGTCTGCATTGCAACATTCTCGTTAGTTGCCTGAAGACGAATCTTCTCAGCATCTGCTGTACGAGCCTCACCCTTTGTAATATCGTCAACAACGAATACTACTGCGTTAGTGTAACCCTTAACAGGAGCAGACAACTTACCAGTCTCAGATGTAGTTGCAATAGCACCAACCAAACGGGGCTCAAGGCTCAAGTTTGCTACACCGAAATCGCTGTACTGTACATTCTCAAATGCAACAACCTCAGCACCTGCGTTCTTTGCAACCTCCTCGATAGTAGAGCCAACCAACTTCTCCTTAATCAAATCGAACTTCTTGTCACGCAAGAGAATCAAAGAGATGTTGTAGTAAACCTCGCTCATAGGAGTGTACTCAGACTCATCGATGTCAGTCAACATTGCAACAACATAAGCATCACCCAAGTTGAAGATCTCAGAAATCTCCTGCTCCTTAGCGCCATATGCCCAACGAGCAACCTCACGTGAGTTCTCCAAACCGCTGATTGAACGCTCACCCTGTGAGATACGAGCGATACGGGGAGTAACGGCAGCTGTGTTAGCAGCAGCGTTGAACTTATCCAAAGAACCCTTACCGTCAACAGACAAGATGCTTGCCAAGTTGTGAACGTCACGACGTGTAGCTGATGAAGGCTCAACGGGAACAGTTACTGTACCTACCAATACGTGCTTCTTAGCAGCGTCTGTGCGAGTAACCTTCAAAATCTGAGTTACGCCAGATACGGTAGCCTTAACAACGTCACCCTTCTTAGCTGTTGCCAAAGCCTCAGCCAACTCAGGATTCAATGATGAGAAGGGAAGAACGCCAAGCTCACCACCATTCTGTGCAGTTGCTGCGTAAGCTGAGTGAGCCTTAGCTACCTCAGCGAAGTTAGCACCACCCTTCAAAGCTGTATAGAGGCTATCAGCCAAAGCTGTCTGTGCGGGATCCAATACGATGTGGCTCAAGCCGATTGAGTCGGGAGCCATCTTAATGTCAACGGGACGAGAGATAACCCACTCGTTAGCCTTCAAAACGGGACCATACTGCTTGCCATCGAGCAACACAGCCTCCTCCTCAGAGAGCTGAGCCAAAGACTGATAGCTAACGCCGATGTTACCCATATTCTTACGAACGAAAGCACGTACATCCTCAGCAGCAGCGAACTCCTCACCCAATGTAGCAGCCTTCTTCTCAACCTCGAGCATATCGCCCTCAGTAGGCTCAACGTCGAATACTACGTAAGAGATAGTGCGTGTAGGCAACTTAGCGTACTGCTTCTTGTGAGCATCGTAGTACTTCTGAATCTCAGCGTCAGAAACGTTTACCAATGAGTCAGCGATAGTGTTGTACTCCAAAGATACCAAACGACCCTTGCGGCTCTCGTTTGCAGCTGCAAGACCCTGCTCAACCTCCAACTTGTTAGCATAAATACCAGCCTTGATTGCGCCCATATACTTTGTAACCATACGGTCGAGTGAAGCCTGAGAGTTGATGTAAGACCACAAGCTCTGGTACTGGGGGTCAGCGCTTACCTGAGAAAGGAACGCTGTGATGTTCTCAACGCTGTAACCACCTGTCTGGGGATCTGCAAATGCGTTGTAGAATACCTGTGAGGGGTGCTCACCGCTAACCATAGACATACGCTCTGCGTCTGATACCTCGATACCCATCTGGTTGAAACCGGGAACGAGAAGGTGCTTAGCAATCAATGACTGCCATACAGCGTCAGCCAAAGCGTTTGAACCCTCCTCTGTTGACTCGTCGCCACCATTGTAGGTCTTAACGGTCTCATACTCGTTCATATACTCCATATAACCAACCTTCTCACCGTTGATTACACCTACGGTGGGGTCGTTGCTACCAAAAAAGCCCATCTCAGGGCCGAGAGAGATGATGAATGCCAACAATGCCAGGATAATTACAACTGACAAAATGACACCATACTTTGTTCTTAAAGTGTTTAGACTTGCCATAATTTTATTGTTATACTTATATTAATTCTTTTTTGAGCCACCAAAGATAGTAAAATTATTCTTATTAGCCATATTATTGAGTGTATTTTTGTTAACGTTTTTTCACTCGGGCTAACTCTACACGTGTTCGGGTCGTGCGCAGAACCTTAATTTCCAAATCACCAGCCTCGATAATTGTGCCTGAAGCGGGGATACCATCGTGGACACAAATTATATATCCAGCCAAGGTTTCATACTCGTCACTCTCCTCAATATCAAGACCATAGCGCTCGTTGAGATACTCCACCTCCAAGCGGCACGAGAATACAAACTCGTTCTCACCGACCTGCTTTTCAACTGCTTCACGCACATCGTGCTCATCCTCAATCTCACCAAAAATCTGCTCCAGCACATCCTCCATAGAAATTAT
>JAFNUH010000134.1 GCA_017384185.1 Alistipes sp. | reverse complement strand
ACAACGACTTGGACGACCACTCGATAGGTTTCGACAGAAGAATCAAGCAGACGGTACAAACCGCCGGCGTATTTTTGCAGAATGAGTAGCGTAGCGACAAGCTAAACTTTGTCATAGGAGGTCGTCTGGACAAGCACAATATGATGGAGCGAGTGATATTCTCACCACGTGCAAATCTGCGATATAGCCCCCACGAGGATATAGGTCTTAGAGTGAGCTATTCGAGCGGTTATCGTGCGCCGCAAGCCTTCGACGAGGACCTGCATATTGACGCCGTGAATAATCAATCGTCAATCATCGAGCTTGACCCCAACCTTCGTCCTGAGTACTCGCACAGCTTCAGTGCCTCGGCAGACCTCTATCACAACTTCGGTCGTCTGCAGGCAAATCTGCTGCTCGAAGGCTTCTACACAATTCTTGACGACGTATTTGCATTGGCTAAAACAGGAGAGAATGAGGCTGGATATATAATTCAAACTCGCTACAATGCCGCTGGCGCAAAGGTTAGAGGTCTTAATGCGGAGATTAAAATTGGCATTCCCGACGTATTTGACGTGCAGGCTGGCTACACCTTCCAGCGTAGCCGTTACGACGAGCCTGAGGTGTGGTCTGACACCGTGGAGGGCGAGCGCCGCATGTTCCGCACCCCCGACCACTACGCCTACTTCACCGCAACAGCCAATATTACACGCCAATTTATGGTATCACTTTTTGGTAACTACACGGGAAGGATACTCGTGCAGCACAATGCAGGCTACATCGAGGCGGACCGCACCGAGCTTACACCTTCGTTCTGGGATATGGGCGTAAAATTAAGCTACAACTTCCGCCTTAGCAATACCATAGGCTTGGAGATAAATGGAGGTGTTAAAAATATCTTCGACGATTTCCAGAATGATATGGACTCAGGTCCGTTCCGTGACTCGGTTTACACCTACGGACCTATGATGCCACGAACATATTTCCTCGGATTGAAATTTACACTATAAAACAGAGCCTGCCCGCAAAGACGAGGCAGGCTTTTTATTTTCTACTCCACAAAATAATTGAAATAATTATCCGTTCGTAATAAAACGTGTCACAAGGTTGCGCACGAAGAGTTTTTTCACTACTTTTGTCATATATTGGTCGATGATGAGATATATTTTTAACATATTGGCATTATGCCTATTTGTATCGTGTTCCAGCAACGTAAAGCTCGACATCGAGGGTCGCCTGGTGAATAACTCCGCCAGCGTGGTATATCTCGTCGTAGATGGTATGGAGCCTGACACACTCACATCGGCTCCAATACGTGACGACAACACCTTCCGCCTGCGTGCCGAGGTGGAGGAGCCTACGACAGCTTTTATCTGTGACGACAACGGCAATACGCTTTCGCTACTTCTAACTGAGAGCGCAAAACTTCGCCTGCGTGCCCTGCCCGAAGGCGGTTACATAACCGAGGGAGGTCCTATAAACGACAAATACAACCTTGCGATGAATCGTCTGTCGGACATCGCAGAGCAAGTTATGAATATTGACCCCGCATCAGAGACTGCCGAGGAGGAGTACGAATCGCTGATGGCACGCTATCACGAAATTCTCTCAACAACCATCACCGACAACCTCGACAACATTGCAGGCGTAGAGCTATTCCTGGCACAGGAGTCACGAGGTATGAGCGCAGATGATATGCGTGTACGTATGGCGCAATTCTCTTCCGAGATGCAGAATATAGCACCAATGCAACAATTTGCTAAATATATCGAGCACTATGCCCGCACGGAGATTGGTCAGAGCCTAATCGACGTTGAGCTAAACACGCTCACGGGGCGTAAGTCGCTCGCCGAGGTGTGCAAGGGTCGTTGGGTGCTGATTGACTTTTGGGCTACGTGGTGCGAGCCCTGCCTGCACGAGATGCCCACGCTGCAACAAGCATACGAGAAGTACGCTATCCGAGGCTTTGAGATATGCGCCATATCTCTCGATATGGACCCCGAGCGTTGGCGCTCGTATGTTGAGAGCAACAATCTTCTATGGACAAACGCCATCGACCTCCCCGCAAATGGAGAGACTTCGGTGGCTGAGATATACGGTTTGCAGAGCATACCCGCAAATTTCCTTATCTCTCCGCAGGGCGAGATAGTGGCAAAAAATCTTTACGGCGAGGATTTGTTGCACGAATTATCACACCATATGGGGAAATAGCCCATAAAGCGCAAATTTTATCAGCAAAAGTAAATAACTGCAAATTAGAGCATTAAGAAATATTGATAAAAATATTTCAAAAAAACTTTACAAAATATTTGCACAGAACAAAAAAGTACCCTATATTTGCACTCGCAATCAGCAAATGGCTCCGTAGCTCAACTGAATAGAGTACTTGACTACGGATCAAGCGGTTACAGGTTTGAATCCTGTCGGAGTCACTGAAAGTGAAGCGGTTACCAATAAGGTGACCGCTTTTTT
>JAFNUH010000133.1 GCA_017384185.1 Alistipes sp. | reverse complement strand
TATTGCGGGGTGCTCGGTCGAGGTGCTCTTCACCACGCAGATGTGGCTATTTGTAAGGTCTGCCTGACCATTACCTTCACGCAGAAGATAATCAATGTTTGATATGTTGTCGCTGTGCTCGCTCCACACGATGCGTGTGGGGGAGATGTACTCTCTTGTCAGCTCACCCGATGAGGCGCACTGCGTTGGCTCCTCGGTGGGGATGAGGTCGATCAGGTGTATCAAAACTGCGCCAATAATTACTATGATTAGGGCAAGTGAAAGTCTCTTCATTGGGGTGGGGTTTTATTTGGTTGTCCTCTTTAACTCGTTGTATAGCATCTCGATAGCGTATGCTGCGGCACGGTTTATAATCTGCCCACGGTCTGTTCCGCAGTTGCGTAGCGTGGCTATGGTATGCGTAGGTGTGGCAACTGCCATCCATACCGTGCCCACAGGCTTCTCTGCCGTGCCACCCGTAGGTCCTGCAATGCCCGTAGTCGCTATGGCGTAGTCGGCACCCGTCACTCGGCGTGCGCCCTCTGCCATTTGTCGTGCCACCTGCTCGCTGACGGCTCCGTAGCGGATGATGTCGTCGAAGTTTACGCCCAGAATATCTCGCTTCGCCTCGTTGGCATACGCCACAACACCCCCTAAGAAGTATGACGAAGCGCCCGCCATTGCGGTAAAGCGTGAGGCTATCGTTCCACCTGTGCAGCTCTCAGCTGTGGCGAGGGTTAACTCTTTTTCTGAGAGGATTTTGTGCACTAACTCCTGCATCGTGGCACTCTCGAAGCCAACGATATGGTCGGGGATGATCTCGTATAATTTGTCAAACTCATCATCTATCTGCTTGCGCACCGCCTCGGCATCATCGGCATCATAAGCCGACAGACGCAGACGTACGATGTTTGGCGCAGGCAGGTAGGCGAGTTTCAGGTTTTTTGGGAGTGCATCCTCCCACTCCTCGATACGTGCTGCGAGCATCGACTCGGGCAGACCCGCCGTAATCATCGTGCGGTGGATATTTGCGTGGAGCGAGAAGTGAGCCTTCAGGCGAGGCATAACCTCATCCTCCATCAGATGCTCCATCTCGAAGGGTACACCTGGCAACGAAATCGTAACACGTCCCTCGCTATCCTCAAACCACATACCCGGAGCTGTGCCGTGAGCATTGAACAACACCGTGCAACAGTCGGGCACCATCGCCTGCGACTGGTTCAGTGCGTTGTACTCTATACCTCGGCGCTCGAGCATCGTGCGCACGTGGTTGGCAACACGCTCATCCTCGTGCATTGCCGAGCCGAATATCTTTGCAAGTGTGAATTTTGTGATGTCATCCTTCGTAGGACCCAATCCGCCCGTGAGAATCACCACCTCGCTCTGCGCAAGAGCTCGGCTGAGAGTCTGCTCGATTTGCTGGGCAGTGTCGCCTATTGAGACTTTTTCGTGTACGGTGATTCCCGCCGTGTTGAGATGTTTGGCTATACTTACCGAGTTGGTATCGACAATCTGTCCGATAAGTATCTCGTCGCCAATGGTTATGATTGTAGCCTTAATCATTGTTTTCTTGATTTTTCGGGGATTCGGTTGCGGGGCTCTGTGCCGCACGTTGTTCGGCTTTGCGTAGGCGCTCGTTTACGCCAGCACGAATATCTCGCACCGACTTACCTCCGCCGTAGATATACTCCGTGCCAATCTGCACAAGCGTTGCTCCCGCCTCCAGCATTGCCATAACATCGTCTGCCGTAGAGATACCTCCACAGCCGATGATGGGGTATGTGCCCTTTGCACGTTCGTGTATGCGGCGCACAACCTCTAAAGCACGTCTCTTTATCGGCTCACCGCAGAGTGCGCCCGGTATGCGACCCAGCAAGTGCATCGTCGCCTTCGAGTTCTCCAACCCGTAACGTCCCGTCGTGCCAGCGCACGCCACAATGCCATCGAGCGGCGTGTCGAGCATAATGTCGGTCATCACATCTATCTCCTCGTCCGTCAGGTCGGGTGAAATCTTGAGCAGTATGGGGCGATATTGATTCTGTCCACGGCGGAACTCAAAGAGCGGAGTGAGAATTGCCATAATCTCATCCCTGTCACGTGGCACGTATGTCGCCTCGGCTGTATTGCAGGCTATGTTTACGGTAAAGTAGTCGGCATATTGATATAGCGGACGGAACAGGCGCAGGTAGTCGATAGCGGCATTCTCGGGGGCTGTTGCCGAATTCTTGGCGATGTTGCAACCTACGATGATATGCTTGTTGTGGTGCTTGATATTCTTGATAACCTGCTCAACGCCAGCGCTCTCAATCTCCGAGTAGTAGAGTAGGGCGTGGTCGCCATCGAGCTTGTATAGCGAACTCTTGGTCTGGCTGTGCTGTGGCTGTGGCGTGATGGAGCCTATCTCGACAAATCCAAATCCCGTAGCCTCCATAGCGCCTATCATCGTACCGTTGCGGTCGTAGCCTGCGGCAAGACCAATAAACGAGGGAAACTTCATACCGAAGGCCTCCAGCTCCAGCTTCGGGGCGGGTACGGAATACAATTTGCGCAGGATAAAATTACCCATCGGGATGCGGGACAAGAGTTGCGTACGCCATCTTTTGAGGCGTATGGTGAAGTCGTCGCTGGCGACGTAGCGCAAGGGTTTTAATAGCGATTTTATCATAGCTTTGTCGGCTCTACGCCATTAATTGTTAAAACTTAGTGGCGTATGTGACTTACAAATGTACAAAATTTTCTTAAAAATACTCCTCTCGGTAGTTGTAATTATTGCGTAGCGCCTCAAAATCCTCCACGCCACTCTTTAGGCGCAGGCTCTCCTCTGTAAGGTCGCAATACGAACGAATACTCTCGCACATACTCTGCCAATCGATTGGTCGGCGCTTGGTGGGCTGCACCTGCTCAGGGTACCACTCCGTGAGGGGCAACGAAAAACGCTCCGCTACGGCACGCACGACGGCAGCCGAGGCGTTGGCTTTGCCCTGTGCCGAATAACCCGCAATATGGGGCGTTGTGACAAGGGCTTTTCGTAAGAGATTTTTGTCGATTGCGGGCTCTCGCTCCCATACGTCGAGCAGAAGCGTCTGCGGCGCATTGAGTAGAGCCTGCGTGTCGGCAACCTCGCCACGTGAGGCGTTGATTATTACGGCGTTGGGATGTGTTTTTGAGATTAACTCTTCGTTGATAAGGTGGTATGTAGTAGCATCGAGCGGCGTGTGGAATGTGATAATATCAGCCTTGCTGACAACCTCCTCCAGCGAGAAGAAGTCGCCACCCTCACGCTGCTCTCGTGGCGGGTCGCAACGCAGGATTCCAAAGCCCCAGTTGCGGGCATACTGCTCCACCAGCGAGCCTACGTTTCCTACACCTACAATGCCGAGAGTCTTCTGGCTCGGTTGCCACCCATCACGCTCTGCGAGCATAGCCAACGCTGCCGCCACCCACTGCAAGACACCCGCAGCGTTACACCCCGCAGCGGTTACGACCTCGATGCCTTTTTTGTGGCAGTAGTCGAGGTCTATGTGGTCGAAGCCGATGGTTGCTGTGGCGATGAGTTTTACGCTCGAAGCCTCCAACAACTCAGCCGAGCAGCGTGTGCGAGTGCGGATAATCAGCGCATCGGCATCCTTCACATCCTCAGCCGTGAATGCGTTGCCTGCGAGGTAAACAACCTCGGCATAAGGCTCCAAAATCCCCTTGATGTAGGGTATTGCATTGTCAATTATGACCTTCATTTCGTTTCAATAGGTTATTTTCTATGGCAAATATATGGAAAAATTGAAATTTTCGTATCTTTGCACGATTAAATCGGTATATAATACCGCAACTTGATTTGAAAATGAGCAGACATTCAGTAATTGTATGGGCTTTAGCCGTAGCTTCGACTCTGGTGGTGGCGTGTGGCGGTAGCACAACAAAGTGGAACGGCAAGATGGTAGATAGCGCCGACTCGTTGTCCTACATCGTAGGCACGAACATTGCCTACAACATCTTGCAGATGGACTCTACGATGCGTGCCGAGGTTGTTATGGCTGGCATCGAGGATGCCTTGAAGGGTGCCGAGAAGATTAGCCTTGAGGAGGGTCGCAACTACCTGCTTAGCTATATGAACTTCGATGTCTATGAGCGTGTGCGCAAATACGAGGAGCAGTATCTCTCTGACCTTGCAGCCTCGGATGGTGCCGTTGTGCGTGCCAAGAGTGGTCTTACCTACAAGGTTGGCGATTTGGGCGATATGAGCAGCACGGTTAATACCGACCGTGACACGGTGGCATTTACCTATCGTGTGACAAACCTCGCAGGCGAGGAGGTTGACCCCGTTGGCGAGCGTGCCGACACGTTGCGTAATATGGTCGGTCGCTTGCAGGATGGTCTCAAGGAGGGCGTTAAGTTGGTAGGTCCTGGCGGAACAATCACCCTTTGGATACCATCATCGATGGCTTATGGCTCGGAGGGCGACAAGGCGAAGGGTATTAAGCCTAACGAGATGTTGCGCTACGAGGTAAATATCGTCGAGGTGGAGCGCCGCCGATAGTGTACGTTTTTTAGAAAATTATTAGACAACAAAAATAAATTAGAAAAGATGAGAAAGATTATTTATGTTTTGACCGTATTGTGTGCGGTTGCAATGGTATCTTGCGGTAAGAAGGGTTCCGCATATATCCAGAAGGGTAGCAAGTCAAATGTTGACTCGTTGTCTTACGCAGTAGGTGTTGACATCGGTTTGGGTATTTCAAACAATATGCCCGATATGAAGTTCGACTGGGACGTATTGAACGAATCTTGCGAGGATGCTCTCTACACTCAGATTGAGCCCGGTAAGGAGGATGAGCGTATGGCTAAGGGCATTGAGATTCTTAACGACTTCTTCCAGACAAAGCGTCGTGACCGTGTCACTGCTTTTATTGAGTCATTGAATATCCCCGACTCTTTGATGGGTCAGGAGCCTATCGACTTCTCAGGCTTCGATGTATTCGAGAACGATGATGAGCGTAAGAGCGTATCGGCTGCTTACGGTTACGATATGGGTAGCCGCTTGCGTGAGGCTCGTGTACCCTTGCACCTCTACTGGTTCCACAAGGGTGTTAAGGAGGCTGCTGATGGTGTAGCTACACTCGACGCTCACGGCTCAATGATGATTATCCAGGAGTACTTCACCGTTTTGCTTCCTATGAAGAACAAGCGTGAGTCAGAGGAGTGGTTGGCAAGCATCGAGAAGAAGAGCGGTGTTAAGAAGACTGAGAGCGGTCTTTTGTATCGCATCGACCGCAAGGGTGACGAGAGCATTAAGCCTACTGCTAACGACCGTGTAAAGGTTGACTATGAGGGTCGCTTGCAGGATGGTACTATCTTCGATTCATCATACGAGCGTGGTCAGGCTGCTGAGGTCCCCCTCTCAGGCGTTATCGCTGGCTGGACTGAGGGTCTTCAGTTGGTAGGCAAGGGTGGTCAGATTACATTGTGGATCCCCTCAGACTTGGGCTACGGTGTTTATGGCAATGGTGGCGGTCTTATCGGTCCCAACACTGCTCTCGAGTTCAAGGTTGAGTTGCACGATGTAACTGTTGCTGGTGCTCCCGAGGCTGCTCCCGCAGAGGCTGATGGCGAGAAGAGAGAGTTCAAGCAGGCTGAGTAAATCAAAACGGCGTAATAAAAACTCCCGAACCGTAAGGCTCGGGAGTTTTTTTATTCCGTTGTTAGAACGGCAGGTCATCAACCTCGGCTATCGGCGCAGTGGGCGCTGCATACTGAGGCTCCTCGCCAAAGGGTGGCATATCGGGCATTGCGGGGGCTGCGGCAGCCTCCTCCTGCTTGGGCTGCACACGCCAAGCACGCACGTCGGTGTACCATTTGCCGTTGTACTCTCGTGACTCGATGT
>JAFNUH010000020.1 GCA_017384185.1 Alistipes sp. | reverse complement strand
GCGTATGCCGTAGCGTGCGAAACAGCGCTATCGCCTGCGATACCCTCAGCCAAAAGAGTTTGACGCAGACGGTTGTCAGTCGATGTGAACTCATTCTCCGCACCACGATGCTGGTAACCCAACGCAATCTCCAGATGCAATACGTTCTCTCCGTTACATATAAAACGGAATGCTCCAGGCTCGATAATTCCGGCGTGGATAGGACCTACGTTCACCTCGTGCAACGACTCACCCTCGATGGTGTAGAAGGGGTAGTTATCCATCGTTGAGTTGCGGTTGCGACGATTGAAGGGGAATCGCAGTGGCTTGTTCCACGGCATAGAGTCAAACTCTACGTTGTATAGCTCGGTAATCTCACGCTCAAAGGGGTGAAGTGCAGGGTGTAGAGCCGTAAGCGAAGGCAGAGCCACATCCTCGTAATACTCCATCGTAAAAGATGCAATCATTACCTTATGCTCGGTATCGTCAAGCAACAGAATATAGAAACGCAGATGCTCACCATCGGGCGTAGCAAAATAGTGCGTTACGTGGTAGTTATCCTGCTTCAGGCGCTCCTTCAGGTCGTTGTAGAGCGCTGCGTACTCCACCTGAGGAATATCCTTCAGAGAGACGGCATCGGCAAGATTATCTGTTATATAGTAGTTCATAACTTAGAATGTAACAATTTGATTAATAATCTGCTTCAACGGCTCGGGCTGCCATAGACCCAGAGCTATCGCTGCCATAAGAAGCGTAAGGGCGCTGTACGACAGGCGGCGGTTGATGTTCGAGAGGTGCAACTCATCCTGGTTTGGCTGGTAGCAGAGCTTGATGATGCGCTGGCATATCGAGTATATAACGATGCAGAGCAACAAAACAATCACTGCCAAGATAATCCAACTGCTCGATGCGATAGTCTGCGAGAGAATCATCAGCTCCGAGATAAAGAGCGGCGAGGGCGGGAATGCCAACACCACAACCATACCTCCCAAAAGAGCAATGGCACCTACCTTGTTAATATTTATATAGTCACCGATACGGTTGATGCGGTAACCATTATAAATCTGTCGAACGACGGCAATCTGCAAGAACAGACTGCTCTTGATAAGCGTGTGACATACGACGTGGAACATTGCTGCCCATACGCCAATGCCGCCTACACCCAAACCAATGGCTACGATACCCATATTCTCAACGGTCGAGTACGAGAGGAAACGTTTGTAGTTATTTGTTCGACGAAGGAACAACGCTCCCACAACAAGGCTCATCAAACCGATGATTATCATAACGTTCTGTACCCACTCAAATACTGCTGTATGCACGAAGAGTCGGTAGATACGGAAGATAGCAAGAAAACCAGCATTTACCAATCCCGTAGAGATAAGTGCCGATGCGGGTGCAGGTGCTGCGAAGTTGGCATCCACGCCGATAGTGTAGAGCGGGAAAATCTCCATCTTACAGCTATAACCGGTAAGAATCAAAAGGAATGCTGCCTTCAAGTAGAGCGGGTTGCCGTTGATGATAAGCTGCTGCAACTCGTCGTATCCGAGAGCCGAGTTAGAGGCTGCGGCACACAACAACAGAATACCCAAATATGCAATAGCAATACCCGTAGAACATACGAACAAATATTTCCACGTCGCCTCAAGCGTCTGCTCCGAGTGGCGGTGGTAGATGATACCTGCACTGCACAGTGTAGTGGTCTCAAGCAGAATCCACGTAACGGCGATATTGTTAGCAAAATATACACCCGTGATAGATGTAATAAGAAGCATCAGCAGGGCGAAATATTTGCGGTAGTTGCCTATCGTGTCATCCTTCAGATACTCCTGCGAGTGGATAAGCACGAAGGTAGAGACGATGGCAAGAAGAATGTAGAACAACGTTCCAGCTTCGTCGAATGTAAAGAACTGTCCCGACGTAGTCTTATACCCACCGAATGCGATTAGTGCTGCAAATACCGTGTGTACAGCCATATATATAGCGCAGAGGATATGCACCATCTTGCGTGTGCGAGCCAAAAATGCGCAAGCACCTATGGCGAGCCATATTATAAAGAAGATATATATCATAGCCTTAGTCCTTTACGTGTGTTAATGAATCGCTGTCGTCGGTGTGAATCTGGTCATCGACCTTAGTCATAAACATACCCAACATCAACACAGACATCAAAATATCGAGCATAATAGCGGCATTAATCAACATCGGCATCTCCACACCGATAGCCATTGAGAAGAGGAATACACCATTCTCAATGACGAGGAATCCCACCATATGTGTAAATATTCGTGAGCGCATCACAATCAGAATCAATCCACTCAGCAGTGCATACAACGCCACGCCGAAGAAAATCATATGCATCGACGAGTCGGCAACGTAGTATGTGGTAATAGCACTCACGACAAGCGCTATAAATGAGAGCATAAGTGAGTTGAACTGCGACTTGCCCGAGCTGCTTATTCGGTTAATCTTAGTCTTGCGAATCACCTGCATCAAGATAGCGGGAACAATCACCGCCTTGAAGATTAGTGTTTCGAGGATGATAAACGACAGCTCGACCCAATTAAGCGTATGCAGACGCAGTAGGGCAATGCCGAGCAGCAACCAGCCCTGCATAGCAATTATCGAGGCGTAGTTGCGGAAACGCTCGACCATAGAGATATATACGAGCGTTATGACGTATAATATAATGAGTGATAGTAGCATTCCTTAAATATTTATATCCAACTGCAATAGGTAACCCACGAAGAAAATCAGGGCAGCCAAAGCCGATATTGTTACTATGTATGTTGTGTTACGTACCAACTTGTTTCGTGCCTGTGTTGACTCGACAACACCAACCGAGATACCCGTTAACAGAATAGCCAACGGCACGGCAAACCACCAGTGGAAACAACCCGTAGCGGCTATCGCATTTGCAGCAATCATCGAGAAACAAGCTGTCTTAATCCAACCAGCAATGTGAATCATCGCCATATC
>JAFNUH010000132.1 GCA_017384185.1 Alistipes sp. | reverse complement strand
GGTGTCGAAGCACGTCGAGGTGACAAAGGATTATAAGCCTACGGTTAACCAGGCGCAGAAGTTATCTATTATACCCGATATGACCGATACGGTGACTATGCGTCCCGATATTGATTATACTATCACCCCTCGCTCGTACGAGACGGCTCTGATGACAGAGAATTTTAAGCCGGCAACAATCACATATTGGGACTACCATCGTGCTCGCCCTCTCTATGTGCGAGCTGCGGCTGGAGTGCCGTTGCAGAGCCAGGCAGATGTCTATCTCTCGACCTTCAATAAGGATAAGGGCTATGCGATGGTGTATGCCAACCATTTGGGAGATTATCGTAGTCGCTACAACCTCGAGGGCGTGAAGGTCGATAAGAACACAATGGAGATGAGCAACCGTTTTGGCGGTCGTGCCGGAGCATTTGTTGGGGCTCGTATGGTGGAGTTTGATATCGTGGGAGATATGCAGGAGCGTCATCGCTATCCCTCGACAGGTGAGCTGATTGACTTTGGTCGTGGTACGGCAAAGTTGCGTTTTGGTGATGACTTCACCGACTTGCGCCGCTGGAACTTCAATATTGAGGTTGCTGGCGGTATGTTTATTGACGATGACAGAGTCAATGACGATAATATGAACCAGTATGATCTCTCGGCAAAGTTTGCTCTGGGCAAGATGTTGGGCAAGAACGTCCTGCGCATCCACGCTGAGTATGATGGCGTGTTTGGTGCAAAGGGTCTTGAACTATATAAGAATAATACCTTTATGGCTGGTGCACGCTATGGTATCAGCGGCGAGCGTTTTGACTTTTTGATGGGTGCTGATTACTATTATGACAACGTATCGGAGTCAACAAATAGTCCCCATAGGATATTCCCATTCCTGCGTATGACGTGGAAGAGTGCAACAGAGGGTTTTGTTCCCTTTGTTGAGGTGGATGGTGGCATTAAGCGAAACGATTATGCTTCGTTGGTTTACGCCAATCCCTTCTTGGCGGATGATGGATATTCGTTGTCGCAGATGGCTAACGAGTCACAATATAATGGTCGTATAGGAATCAGTGGTGTGCTTGGTCAAGGCGTCTTCTCATATAACCTTTCTGCAGAGTTGTCGTTCGCTAATGACCACGCATATTGGTATACGGATGCATTGGCGAACTACTACTATACTCAGGCATACCAGCATACGTTGCGTATTGATGGTGGTTTGATGTTGCGCCCTGCGGGATGGTTTGAGGCAGAGCTTAAGGCGGGAGTATTCGTATGGGAGAATTATGATAAATATTATAGCAATCGTCCCAACTTCGATTCTTCGCTCAGCTTGCGCTATTTGGGTCGTAAGTTTACGGCAGGTGTTACAGCCGCATATCGTGGCGGAATAAAGTGGATGACATTGCAGTTAGCAGAGTTTGATGAAACGCTCTACGATAGTGACGAGAACGTTATGAAATTTGGCTACGTGAAGACTGATGCAACCTTTACGCTTGGCATTGAGGCGGAGTATCGCATCAACGACCGCTGGAGAGTATATGCCGAGGGTCGCAACCTTACGGGCAGCACCATCTACGAGTGGCTCAACTACTACCGCAACACTGCCGAAGGTGTCCTCGGCGTCAAAATGTCATTCTAAAAGAGTATAGCAATGATACAAATATCCCCGCTACGAGGTTTCGTAGCGGGGATATGTATATGCATATTTACTTGTATCCTATTTCTTTAGGAAGCAGGTCTTCAATACGATGCTGCTGCCGTCAATCTTACAATCTACCTCCTCGGGGTTCTCTGTAAGGCGAATGCTCTTAACTTTTGTTCCTCGCTTAATGACCATCGAAGAGCCTTTGACCTTCAAATCCTTGATGACAGTTACGGCATCGCCGTCCAAAAGCTCAGCACCGTTACTATCTTTGGGTACCTCTACGTTGTTTGCTGTTGATGTTGCAGCCTCCTCAAACTCATATGTACAGTCGGGGCACACATATAGTGAGCCATCAAAGTATACATATTCGCCACCACACTTTGGACACTTAGAAATCTCGTTCATACTATTTATGCTTTTAATAATTTTAATCAAATATAATGGTTGACATTTAATACCATTATCCTATACTGAATAATAATATAGGAGTCCTTGTGGGACTCCTTATATTTTTTGTTTCAATAGTGATTCCGGCGGGATTCGAACCCACGACCCACAGCTTAGAAGGCTGTTGCTCTATCCAACTGAGCTACGGAACCATCGCACATAAGCCCTTGCAGGCTATTGCGACGCAAAAATACATTAATTATTTCTTTTATCCAAACGAAATAGTGTTTTTGAGTTTTATATCTTGATTTTATAGAAATCTATGAAGTGATCGTAGTGATAAATGAATAAAAAAATGATTTTTTTTACTTTTATGTCAATAAATTAGTCTAAATAGAATATTTTTTAATATTTTAGCTTGTCAAACTTAAATCATATAACAAAATGAGAAGAGAAATTTATATAGAACCAGAACTTGAGATTATTGAAATTAGTATTGAGAATGGTTTTGCCGCAAGTGATACTTCTTCATCTATGGAGATTGGGGAGTGGGAAACAGGTGAATTTTAAATATAATAGATACTATATGAAAAGAAATGTTATAATTATATTTTTGTTGGTTATCACTTTTATTGGTTGTAATTATAAAGATGATATGCCTTACAACAATAGAGTTGTAATAGATGCCTATCACAATGTGCCAGTACGAGTAACATTTGATGGCGTGAAATCGGAGTGGAGTGATGGCGACAAATTAGATGTAGTTATTGATGGGATTAATGGTATTCATAGATTTAATTATAACTCTGGTAATAGCTTTGCCTGTGAAAATATTACATTACCATATACGCAAAATAATATTTATGCATTTTATGGTGTTGATGCAGGAAATATTGATCAGCAGAATATGACGGCATCATTTAACTTATCTTCGGTATCGCAGGAGCAAAATATACAAGCACCAACATCGCATATAGCAAAATATGATGTTTTATATGGAAAAGCGGAGGGTGTAGATAAAGATAATATTAGCATTTTGATGAATCATACTATTGCAGTGGTAAAATTAAATATTGAGAATGCATTATCCGATGTCGCAAATATAAAAAGTATAACTCTTACAGCTCCAGAGAGTGTAATACTTGCTGGTTCGTATGATTTAAATGCTGCTAGTGGTGGAATATTGCACAACGCATCCGGAAATGACTCTAATGTTGTTTCTGTTTCGCTTAGTGATGATATTCAGTTGGCTAATGGCGGTAGATATACAGTGTGGGCTGCAGTTGCTCCATTTATACTTAAGGTTGGTGATAAACTTAATATTGACATTGTAACCGATGATAATAAGATATATCGCTGCGAAAAGGTTGTTGATTTATCCGATTTAAACTTTATTGCAGGAAGCATAATGTCTACACAGATTGTGTTGGGTAATAATGCAACACTTGTAACATCGCCCAAAGATGAGGAGATTAATATTGAGATGAATTTTGATGAAGGCGGTATTTTGCCAGATAACTTCCCAACTTCTGTTGATGATGGAGTAACATCAGGCACTTATAGAATTTGTGGATATGATTTCGTTTTTAAGAGCCCTGTAGTATTCTATTCAAATAAACAAGAAACCAGTTATCGAATTAGATTTTTGAACGGAATAAATAGTGGTAATTCAGCTACTATAAAGTTGCCTAAAATTGAAGGGTATAAACTTTCGGAGGTAAAAATGGCTTCAACTACGGCAAATAATTACAGAGAATATAAATTCTCAGTTGTAAATTCGAATGGAGTTGTTATTGAAGGCGGTGATGAAAAAATATTATCAGATGATCCGGAAATTTACAAATTAGATAATACTAAGGGTATTGATTGTTTTGTTCGCATTAGTCATAATAAGGGGATTGATAAACACGTAGATTTGAGTTATTTATCGTTGAAATATATTAGCGAATAGAAGTTGTCCTGATAAATAAGATACGAATAAATTAACGGAAACATATACTTTAGTGTTGTAAATTATATTGACAATAATTCCGTGAGATGTTATATTTATAAAAAGAAAAACTCATTGCGCTAACAATGAGAAAAAAGAAATAGGCTTTACTTTTTTAATGTGCGAAATGACTATTAAATCATTTCTAAGCGGCGCATTAGGTCTATGACTCTAATTTGCCACTCTT
>JAFNUH010000131.1 GCA_017384185.1 Alistipes sp. | reverse complement strand
GGTGTTGACCTCGACGCTGTAACATATCTTACATTGGCAAATCGTCTTGTACACGACTTCCGCCCGCAGGCTGTAACCATTGCCGAGGATGTGAGTGGTATGCCCGGTATGTGCTGCACTCCCGAGGATGGTGGCGTGGGCTTCGACTACCGTTTGGGTATGGCTATCCCCGACTTCTGGATTCGTATGCTAAAAGATACCCCCGACGAGGATTGGAACATCTGGGAGATGTGGAGCATTATGACCAACCGTCTGCCATCGGTTAAGACCGTAGCCTATGCCGAGTCGCACGACCAGGCGCTGGTAGGAGATAAGACCATTGCTTTCCGCTTGCTCGACAGTTTGATGTATGAGGGTATGGATAGAGCCTTCGAGTCACCCGTAATGGATAGAGGTATGGCTCTGCACAAGATGATACGTCTGTTCACAATCTCTACGGGAGGTGAGGCATATCTTAACTTTATGGGTAACGAGTTCGGACACCCCGAGTGGATTGACTTCCCTCGTGAGGGTAACGGATGGTCTTGCAACTACGCTCGCCGTCAGTGGTCGCTACGTGACAATGGCTTCCTGCGTTATGAGTATCTTGCCGACTTCGACGAGGCTATGATTGAGCTTATCAAGGAGCGTGAGGTGCTCTCGGACGGTTATCCCTATAACCTACTGATGGACGAGGAGAATAAGACGATGGTATATTCACATCGTGACCTTATCTTCGTTATGAACTGGCACACCGAGGCGGCAATTCCCGATTATGAGCTTCCCGTACACGAGGCTGGCAAGTATGAGGTTGTGCTCTCTACTGACGAGGAGCGTTTCGGAGGTCTTGGTCGTCAAGAATTTGGCGAGGAGCACTTCTCATTCGATGTTGAGGGTGAGGATGGCACGCTCTATCCCCGCATCAAGATTTACAACACACCTCGTACTGCTATTGTTCTCCGCAAGGCTAAATAGAGCATATTATATATTAATAAAAAAGCCTCCTTTGCGGAGGCTTTTTTATTAATTATCAAAGGCTATTTTCATAAACAACGCCGTAGCGCCCTGATTCTTTGCAGTGTAACTCTTGGCTATGGCACTCGTGCGTGCCAAATGCTCGGCATCATCTCGCAAAGGCGCAAACCAATCCCGTAACTCATTTGCACTCTTGACACTCGTCGCAGCACCCAAAGCTACCATATCACGAGCCTCCTTAAACTTCTCATAGTTAGGTCCAAAGGCTATTGGCAAGCCGAACGTCGCCGCCTCTAACGTATTGTGAATACCGACACCAAAACCTCCGCCAATATACGACCACGAAGCGTATCCATACACCGACGAGAGTATTCCTATCGTATCCAACACCAACACCTGCGCCTTAGAGAAATCGGTCTGCTCGTTGCATTGGGTATATCGTACTGCGCCACACTTTGTTGTTGTCAAAATCTTGCCAATACGAGCCTCATCCATCTCGTGCGGAGCGATGACGAACTTTATCTGCGGATTCTCATTCACCAACGGCATCAAAATATCCTCATCGGGTCCCCACGTTGAGCCCGCCACAAAGAGCTGCGACTCGCCCTTAAACTTAGCTACAATCTCAACGGGTTTAGCCGCCTTAGCGATAGCTGCAACACGGTCAAAACGGGTATCGCCAGCAACAATGACATTATCGAAACCTATGCTGTGCAACAACTCACGTGACTCATCATTCTGCACAAACATCTGGTCAAACGCATCCAACGCCTCACGCCACATAGAACCATAATTACGGAAAAATACCGAATCACGACGGAAGATAGCCGACACGAGGTATGAGCGCACGCCACGCTTTTTGAGTTGTGTCAAGTAGTTGAGCCAGAACTCATACTTCACAAATACCGCAATCTCGGGATGTGCAATATCCAAGAAACGTTTTACATTTGAGAGAGTATCGGCGGGGAGATAGAAGATATAATCTGCGCCGTCGTAATTCTTGCGAATCTCATATCCCGAAGGAGAGAAGAATGTTAGCAGAATCTTATACTCAGGATGCTGACGACGAATCTCCTCGATGATGGGGCGACCCTGCTCGAACTCGCCCAACGATGCGACGTGAATCCACACTACCCTATCACTTGGAGCGATAGCCGCAGACATACGTTCGAAGATATTTTTACGTCCTGCCACCCACTGCTTCGCCT
>JAFNUH010000019.1 GCA_017384185.1 Alistipes sp. | reverse complement strand
TTGGTTGTGCCCGTACTTACGGGTGTGCTCATCTCACGCCGTCTGCCCGCTATCGTGACGCTCTTTGCATCGGTAGCAATGGCTGCCATAGCTATGGTAGTAGCTCAGCCCGAGATTATTATGAGTATCGCCCAAAGCGACTCTGCCTCGGTTATGCCCTCGATATATGCCGTCGTGCAGGCTGCAACGGGTAGTACTGCCGTGGAGACGGGTAATCTGCTGCTCAACGACCTGGTTGCAACGAGCGGTATGGGTGGTATGATGGATACCATTTGGTTGATTATCTGCGCAATGTGTTTCGGAGGTGTGATGTACGGCAGTGGTATGCTGACTGCTATCTCGCAGCTCTTTATCCGTGTGGCACGCCGCACGGTTAGCGTTGTGGGCTCTACGGTTTGCTCTGGACTCTTTTTCAACCTTGCAACGGGAGACCAATATATATCTATCATCCTGACGGGTAATCTCTTCCGAAACCTCTACGACAATCGTGGCTTGGAGCGTCGCTTGCTGAGCCGTAGCGTCGAGGATTCGGCAACCGTCACCTCGGTGCTCATCCCGTGGAACTCGTGCGGTATGACACAATCAACGGTTTTGGGTGTCGCCACACTCACCTACCTACCCTACTGCGTATTCAACTACCTCAGCCCGCTGATGTCAATCCTGATGGCGGCAATAGGATATAAAATCTTCAAACACTCGGAGAATGAAACAGAGACTAATAATATTTGACCTTGACGGCACACTGCTCAACACCATTGGTGATTTGGCAGTAGGTTGCGACCATATGCTCACGTTGCGAGGTCTGCCCACACACACCTACGAACAGTACTGCTCATTTGTCGGCAACGGCATCCTGCGTCTTGTCGAGTGTGCCCTGCCCGAGGAGTTGCGCACCGAGGAGTATGTGAAGGCTGCCCGCAAGGATTTTGTCGATTTTTATATTGAGAATATCGACACCCACACCGTGCCTTATTCAGGTATGGTAGAGTTGGTTAACGACCTGTATCGTGATGGGGCGAAGTTGGCAGTAGCATCAAACAAGTTTCAGGCAGGAACGGAGAAGCTCATTAGAAAATTCTTCCCCAGCGTGGAGTTTGTAGATATTTGTGGTAATCGTGAGGGCGTACCCCTCAAGCCCGACACCGCTTTGGTCGATTTGATTCTCGACAAGGCGGGCGTGGAGCGAGAGAATTGCTATATGGTGGGTGACTCAGCCGTAGATATCAAGACGGCACAAAATGCTGCTATACACTCCATTGGCGTTAGCTGGGGTTTCCGCTCACGAACAGAGCTTGAGGAGGCTGGTGCTGAGCAGATAGCCGACACGGTAGAGCAACTTCGCAATATGCTTTATAAATAAAAAAAGGGTACTTAACAAGTAAAGTTAGCACCCTCTTATTTTGAGAAATTGTATAACAAGAGCTATTTTGAAGCTGGTCGCAGAGCGAGAAAGCGCAGTTTACCGAGCGTAAATGAGCATTTCGAGAGCAAGCCAGATGCCAAAAGAGCCTTGTTAGACAGTTTCTTTTTTAACAGTAGAGTTTCACATCCTCCGCCGTGACCCTCTCCCCGCTAAGAATCATCAGTCGCTCGACAACATTCCTAAGTTCACGGATATTTCCACTCCACGGCATAGCCGAGAGTGCCCGCATAGCCTCGGCATCCACACGCTTGGGTGAGGTGTGCTGCTCGGCTGCAATCTGCGCCACGAAGTATTCTACCAACTCGGCAATATCGCCCGCACGCTCACGCAGGGGTGGCACCTTAATTAATATCACGCTGAGGCGGTGGTACAAATCCTCACGAAAATTTCCACGTGCAATCTCTGCGAGAATATCTTTATTCGTCGCCGCCACAACTCGCACATCAACCGTGACATCCTTGTCGCTACCCACACGGCTTATTTTACTCTCCTGCAAGGCTCGCAACACCTTCGCCTGCGCCGAGAGCGACATATCGCCAATCTCATCCATAAAGAGCGTGCCGCCGTTTGCCTGCTCGAATTTCCCCTTGCGCTGCTTAATTGCCGAGGTGAATGCCCCTCGTTCGTGACCAAACAACTCGCTCTCGATAAGCTCCGAGGGTATAGCGGCACAATTCACCTCCACAAACGGAGCGCCTGCACGGGCACTCTTCTCGTGCAACCATCGTGCGACAAGCTCCTTTCCCGTACCATTCTCGCCCGTAATCAAGACTCGGGCATCCGAGGGCGCTACACGTTCGATAAGCTGACGCACGTGCTCGATGGCGGGTGATGAGCCTATAATCTGACTCGTATCTGTGGCTTGTCGGCGACGCAGACGTTGCGGCTGAGGCTCCTGCGGCTGCTCATCACGCTCAACGATACGGCGCAACGACCCCAACAGGCGATTCATATCGACGGGAGCCGTAAGATAATCCTCCGCACCCTGCTTTACCGCCTCCACCGCTCCGTCGATTGAGCCCGTAGGTGTGACTATTATAAAAGGTACTCCCAACGCCGAGACACGCTCCGCCTCGCTGCCCGCAAGGATAGCATCATAGCCACGCCGTGCCACCACGCTCTGCGAAAGAGAGTCGCACTCAGCCACCGTAGTGGCAAAGCCCTCAAATTCGAGGCGCTCACGCAGAATGTTTCGCATACTTTTTGATTGTTCGAGTATTAAAACCTTTGCCATATTTTGATTTTTGAGATTTTTACACTTACTTTGCACTACCAAAGATAGTCTATTTATCGGCGAATCCAATCTTCGAGCCACAAGGCAGCCGATGGCAAACAGACTCACTTTTAATTCCTAAACGGTTTATACTCAGCACCCGAAAAGTTCACTATTCAAACCCCAAGGGACATTTAGGAGAGAGTGCAAGCAGGTAATAACCGAGAGTTTTTATGAAAAAGAATTACAACTACACACGCCGCCGACTCTTTTTACCTGAGTACGGACGTCACATCCACGAGATGGTGGACCAGCTAATGGAGATTGAGGACCGTGAGGAGCGCAACCGTCAGGCACGAGTAGTAATTGCCGTGATGGGCAATCTGCAACCGCTGCTGCGTGACACGGCAGACTTTACTCACAAATTGTGGGACCACCTCTTCATTATGTCTGATTTTCAATTAGATGTAGATTCTCCATACGCACGCCCCACACGTGAGGATTTGATGGTCTCACCACGTAAGATGGAGTACTCGCAGGGGCGCATCGCATATAAGCACTACGGCAAATACGTAGCACGTATGTTACGAAAGCTGGGCGAGGTTGGCAACTCCGAGGCAACGACCGCTGCTGTCGATTCGCTTGCCCGATATATGCGCACAAAGAGCTTCGAATACAACCAGGAGCACCCCAACAACGAGGTAATCATAAAAGATATAAGGCAGATGTCTGGCGGTGGTATCGAATTGGATGAAATTGCCTTGAACAACCTCCGAAGTGACTACAAACACCACCTTTCGGCACGTCCCCAAAAGGGTCCACAGCGCACTCAGCAGAAGGGTCATATGAAAAATTCGAGCGCAAAGCAATACAACAATACTAAGGGTAAAAACAACAACGGAATACGTAAAAACGGAGCAGATGCAGCTTCTCGATACAATTCGCAGAAGTAAATTTGCGATATTTCCAAAAATAGTGTTATATTTGTACTTTGTATGAAACACATTGTGGGAATGAACAAACTTATTTTGGTAGCCGCAGCGCTACTTATGGCATTAAGTTCGTGCCAATCTACGAAGGTTAAAATCTCGGGTCGATTTGTTGGCGCCGAGGCTGATATGGTATATTTGGAGCAGGCATCAATGCTCGACCAGCGAATCATTGACTCTATCAAGCTGAGCGAGGATGGTAACTTTATGCTCAAGCTCGACAAGGTGAGCTCAACACCCTCACTCTACCACATCGTCTATGACGGTAACCGCATTCCTCTGCTTTTGCAGGGCGGCGACAACGTTACGGTAAGCTCGGCTGGCAACGCCTTGCGCAACTACACGGTGGAGGGTTCTGAGGAGTCGGAGATTCTCTACGATTTCAACCACAGCTACGTGGAGAGCGTAATTTCGTTGAACGAGATTATGTCGAAGCTCACAGCTGATGACCTCAGCGACGCTGAGCGTCAGGAGCTTGCAGTGAAATATACCAAGCTTAAGAATGACATTAAGCAGAAGCAGTTGCGCTTTATCATCGAGAATAAGAGCCGCATCGCTGCCGTTTATGCGCTCTACCAGCGTCTGCCGGGCGATGCAAACCTCTTCAATGGCAACAGCGACGTGATTTACTATCGCACCGTAGCCGAGGCTATCGCCGAGAGCTATCCCGAGAGCTTGTACTTGCCCTTGTTGCGTAGCCAGATAGCACGTATGGATGCTCAGATTAGCCTCCTCTCGCAGGTTAAGACAACCAACTTCCCCGAAATCACAATGCCCGATATGTACGGCAAGGAGCACAGCCTCTCAACATACGAGGGCAAGCTCATCTTGTTGCACTTCTGGTCAGCAGAGGTTGGTAACAGCAACTCTTTCAATGCCGACCTGAAGCGTGTTTACGAGAAGTACCACGACCAGGGCTTGGAGATTTTCCAGGTGGCTATCGACACCTCTAAGGCTTTGTGGATTAACACCGTACAGGAGCAGGAGTTGCCTTGGGTTACAGTTTGTGACCTCCAGGGTCAGGCTTCACCCGTAGTAGGTGCATACAACGTACGAGCACTCCCCTCAAACTACCTTATCAGCCGTGATGGCAATATCTTGGGTAAGGACTTGATGGGCGATAAGCTCGAACAGGCAATTAAGAAAAATATCTAATGTAATATAATGTACTACTTCGCTTCGGACGTTCATCTCGGTGGGGGCGACGAGAACGCCTCTCGTCGTGCCGAAGAGCGTTTTGTGAAGTGGTTAGAGAGCGTAGCCGAAGATGCCACCGCCATATTTTTGGTGGGTGACATCTTCGACTTTTGGTTTGAATATGGCAAGGTCATCCCCAAAGGCTTTGTACGCACGCTGGGTAAGCTGGCTGAGCTGAGCGATAGAGGCGTGAAGATTTACTTCTTCATCGGCAACCACGATATGTGGGCACGTGACTACTTCGAGCGTGAGTGTGGCGTGGAGATTATCCGCCAACCCCAACTCTTTGAACTTAGCGGCAAGAGTATCTTCATCGCCCACGGCGATAATATGAATATCTCGGGCAAGCCTCTGCTGCAACTTATGAATTGGGGATTCCGTTCAAAGACTCTTCGAGTGCTCTTCTCGTGGCTGGTACACCCCGACCTTGCTCTGCGCTTTGGTCAGTGGTGGAGCGGCTCGTCACGTAAGTCGCACGCCAAGGATAATATCACCCCAAAATCACTCGACTTCCTTATCGACTACGCCCGTAACTATAAGGGCGAGAATCCTTCAACAGACTATATTCTCTTCGGACATATGCACTACCCCTATGACCATACGGAGGACGACCTGCGAGTTCTCTTTCTCGGCTGCTGGGAGGGCGAGAAGGCAACCTATGCCGTGATGGATGACGAAGGGAATATTGCACTTAAAACTTTCTAATATGAAACAGTATCACGACCTTCTTAAGCGAATAAAGCAGGACGGCGTTGTCAAGGGCGACCGCACAGGCACAGGCACACGCAGCGTATTTGGACACCAGATGCGTTTTGATTTGAGCGAGGGATTTCCTCTGCTCACCACAAAGCGTGTATTCCTAAAGGGTATTATCCACGAGCTGTTGTGGTTCTTGGCAGGTGATACTAATATTAAATACCTGGTTGACAACGGAGTACATATCTGGGATAACGATGCCTACCGCTACTATGGCGAGCTCTGCTCGGCGCAGGGCATAGAGCCTATCTCGAAGGAGGATTTCCTGGTTGCAGCACAGCAGCAGACGCCTTCACCCGTTGCCGATTACAACTATGGCGACCTAAACCACGTCTATGGTTATCAGTGGCGCAGCTGGCCTCGCCCCGATGGAGGAGCTATTGATCAGATACGTCAGGTTATAGATACGATAAAGAGCAACCCCAACTCACGCCGTATGATTGTCTCGGCGTGGAATGTTGCCGAGGTGGAGGATATGGCTCTGCCCCCCTGCCACGTGCTGTTCCAATTCTATGTGGCTGAGGGTAAGCTCTCGTGCCAGCTCTATCAGCGTAGTGCCGACACCTTCTTAGGAGTGCCGTTCAACATCGCATCGTACGCTCTGCTTACGATGATGATTGCGCAG
>JAFNUH010000018.1 GCA_017384185.1 Alistipes sp. | reverse complement strand
ATACGGGTGTGAATGCTTCGTACTATGTGGCTCATTTCGATGTTGAGTGCGGTATTAAGGATTGTGCGCAGTTGGTATATAAGCTAAACCTTATCCTGCCGCACGATATTGCCGTTAAGCGTGTTCGTGAGGTTACGTCCGAGGCGCACGCACGCTTCGATGCCGTGGAGCGAGAGTACACCTACTACATCTCGCAGCGCAAAAATCCGTTCCGCCGTTACTCGGCGTGGCAGTATTATGTGCCACTCGATGTGGAGCGTATGAATGAGGCTGCTGCGGCGTTGTTGGAGTATGATGATTTTACCTCGTTTGCTAAGCTAAACTCGAATAATAAGACAAATATATGTCGTGTTGTGCGTGCTGAGTGGCGTCGAGCCGAGTGGGATGAGGATTTGCTTATCTTCACGATTCGTGCAGACCGTTTTTTGCGTAATATGATACGTGCGATAGTTGGTACGTTGGTCGATGTGGGACGTGGTCGCTATACGGTCGAGGAGTTTCGAGAGATATTGCATAGCCGTGACCTGTCACGTTCGAGTGCAGGAGCGCCTGCCGTGGGACTTTTCTTGAGCGATGTGGAGTATTCGGAGGATGTATATATAGAAAAGTAAAAACTATTGTTAAACTTAAATAAATTTTGAATATGGGAACAATTATTTGGTTAGTAGGTCTTATCTGCTCAATTTGGTGTGTACTTGATATTTTCAAGAAGCCTATCGGTTTGATTGGTAAGTTGATTTTGGCTGTAATCGTTTTGGCTACAAGCTGGGTTGGCTTGGCAGTTTATTATTTCTGGGCACGTCACCACGTGACCTCTTGGTTCAAGTAAAACTTGATTAGAATAAAAAAGGCGACCATTGCTGGTCGCCTTTTCTATTTCTGATAATATTTCTATAAATGTATTGCAGCACCCATAGCAGCCTCGGCTGCCTCCATTATACCCTCGTGCATTGTGGGGTGTGAGTGGATGGTCTTAGCGATGGCGTGTGCCGTAGCACCCAAACGCTTTGCAAGTGTAGGCTCACCCAACATCTCTGTAACGGTAGCGCCTACCATATGTGCGCCAATCAAACGCTCCTGCTCGTCGAAAATCAACTTCACAAAGCCATCACGGTCACCCGCTGCCGTAGCCTTACCCGATGCGGTGAATGGGAAGCGACCAACCTTATACTCAATACCCTTCTCACGAGCCTGCTGCTCGGTCACGCCGACAGATGCAACCTCGGGCGATGTAAATACACACGACGGAATTGTCGAGTAGTCAACAGCATCGGGCGTAAGTCCGCATATATGCTCCACGCAGTGGATAGCCTCAGCCGATGCAACGTGCGCAAGAGCAGGCGTTGCGATAATATCGCCAATAGCATATACACCCTTTGCCGATGTCTGGTAATGCTCATCAACTACAATCTTATCACGCTCAACGGCAATACCCATCTCCTCAAGACCAATGTTTTCGATGTTTGACTTCACGCCAACAGCCGACAAAACAACATCTGCCGTAAGCGTCTCAGCACCCTTCTTACCCTCGATATCAACGTGGCATACACCATCCACAACCGATACGTTCTTAACGGTTGTAGAGGTTAAAACTGTTGCGCGCATCTTGCGGAACGCACGCTCCATTGTCTTTGCAACCTCCTCATCCTCAAGAGGCATCATCTGCGGCATATACTCGATAACGGTTACCTTAACGCCCAACGAAGCATACAAGCAAGCAAACTCGCTACCAATAGCACCCGAGCCAACAACAATCATTGACT
>JAFNUH010000130.1 GCA_017384185.1 Alistipes sp. | reverse complement strand
TGTAGCTAAGGTAGGTGCCGAGATGGTAGGCTTGGATTTCGAGAACTCGAAGATTATCACTTGCCACATCGGTAACGGCGGCTCAGTTACTGCAGTCTTGAACGGTAAGTCATTCGACACATCTATGGGCTTCTCTCCGTTGGATGGTTTGATGATGGGTACTCGTTGTGGCTCGGTTGATGCAAGTGCTATCACATACATCGGCGAGAACGAGGGTATGACATATGCTGAGTTGAACTCTATGATGAACAAGCGTTCTGGCGTTTTGGCTTTGTCGGAGCTTTCAAGCGATATGCGTGATATTGACGACGCATACGATGCTGGCAACGAGAAGGCTATCGTAGCTCGTGATATGTACTACAACCGTGTAAAGAAGTTCGTGGGCGAGTATGCTGCCGAGATGGGTGGTGTTGACTTGCTTATCTTCACAGGTGGTGTAGGCGAGAACTCTGCCGACTTGCGTCGTTACGTATGCGAGAATATGCAGTTTATGGGTATTGAGATTGATGAGAGCATCAACATCAAGACTCGTGGCACAAACACTTTGCTCTCAACACCTGAGGCAAAGGTTAAGGTTGCCGTTATTGCAACAAATGAGGAGTTGGTAATCGCTACCGACACATACAATTTGACAAAAAACTTGTAATAAAAACATTATTAAAGAAGACAATGATTACAAAATTAGATGAAATCGTATCGGCAGCCGTTGCACGTGGCAGAAAGCGTTTGGCTGTCGCATATGGTCAGGATACTCACACCATTGAGGCTGTTTACAACGCTTGGAAAGAGGGTTTGGTTGAGGCCACACTCTTTGGTGACAAGGCTACTATCGAGGAGGCTTGCGCTGAGTTGGGCATCGACAGCTCTGTTTTCAACATCGTTCACGAGACAAGCGACGTTACTTGCGTGAAGTTGGCTGTGCAGGCAGTTGTTAACGGTCAGGCTGATGTATTGATGAAGGGTCTGGTTTCAACCGACAAGTATATGCGTGGCATCTTGAACAAGGAGGCAGGTTTGTTCCCTCCGAAGGGTGTTTTGAGCCACGTGGCAGTTATCGAGCTCCCCGGTCGTGATAAGTTGATTTCAATCTCTGACGTTGCTGTTATCCCCGCTCCCGACTTCAAGCAGAAGCAGAAGCTCATCGGTTATTTGGCACATACTGCCAAGATTCTCGGCGTAGATGTACCTAAGGTTGCGTGCATCACAGCTTCAGAGCAGGTGTTGCCCTCAGTCCCCTCATCAACCGAGGGTGCTATCCTCGCAAAGATGGGCGACCGTGGTCAGTTGGGTAAGGTTATCGTTGACGGTCCTTTGTCTTTGGACGTAGCTCTTTATAAGGAGGTTGCTGAGCATAAGAAGGTTACTGGCTCAAGCGTTGCTGGCGACCCCGACTGCTTGCTCTTCCCCAACATCGAGTCTGCAAACGTATTCTTCAAGGCTGCAACTCACATCGGCGGTGCTGAGTTGGCTGCTATGGTTATGGGTACAAAGGTTCCTTGCGTGTTGACTTCACGTGGCGACTCACCCTTGACTAAGAAGTACTCTATTGCATTGGCTTGTTTGGCTGCAAAATAAATTAAATATTCGGCATTATGGGTATAAACTTTACACGTGTTACCAAAAACCCGTTGGAAGATAAAGATGCAATGGTGTTTGAGGTTACTTCACTACGTAACTATAAAGTATTAGCGATAAATCCAGGCTCAACCTCTACCAAGATTGCTGTCTATAACGGCGAGGACACAGAGGTTGAACTAACACTGCGTCACTCTGCCGAGGAGATTTCACGTTTCCCGTCGGTTATCGACCAGTATGAATGGCGCAAGAGTCTTATCCTAAATATCCTTGCCGAAAACAATATCGACATCAACTCCCTCTCGGCCGTGATAGGTCGAGGGGGCTTGTTGCGTCCTATCGAGAGTGGTGTCTACGAGGTAAACCAGACGATGATTGACGAGCTGAAGCAGTGTTCGCCTCAGCACGCATCAAACCTCGGAGCCATCATCGCCTCGGAGATTGCATCGCTATGCAATGTTAAAGCCTATATAGCCGACCCCGTTGTGGTTGACGAGCTGGACGATGTTACGAGAATTACGGGTATCAAGCAGATACGCCGTCGTTCTATCTTCCACGCCCTCAACCAGAAAGCTATGGCTCGCAAGTATGCTGACGACATCGGTCGCACATACGAGGAGTTGAATCTTATCGTTGCTCACTTAGGTGGTGGAATATCTGTTGGTGCACACTGCAAGGGACGGGTAATCGACTGCAATAACGCCCTCGATGGCGAGGGTCCTATCACCCCCGAGCGTGCAGGAACAATCCCTGCGGGAGACCTTATCGACCTATGTTACTCGGGCGAATACACCCATAAGCAGGCACGCAGTCTGCTCGTAGGTGGAGGCGGATTTGTAGCACTTATCGGCACTAACTCTGTAATTGATATTCAGGAGCGTGCCCAGGCTGGCGACAAGGAGGCTGCCGATGCCCTCGATGCTATGTGCTATGGTGTTGCTAAGCATATAGGTCAGATGGCTGTTGCGCTGAGTGGTGAGGTGGATGCCATCATTATCACGGGAGGTATAGCACACAGCAATATTGTAACCGAGAAGATTAGCTCTCGTTGCCGATTTATTGCCCCCATAGAGATTTACGCTGGCGAGAATGAGCTACAAGCCTTGGCTATGAACGCTATGCGAGTGTTGCAAGGTCAGACGGAGGCAAAAATTTATCAGTAGTATGAAGAAGATTCTTATCCTAAACGGACCTAACCTCAACCTGCAAGGCAAACGCAATGTAGAGATATACGGCACAACGACATTCGAGGAGTACACCCAGCAGCTCGCCGAGCGATACGAAGGACGTGTCGAGTTTGACTATTTTCAGTCAAATATAGAGGGAGAGCTGATAAACTCTATCCACCAAAGTGTCGGTGTATATGACGGCATTGTACTCAACGCCGGAGGATATACCCATACATCTGTTGCTCTGCGTGATGCTATTGCAGCCGTTGCAACGCCCGTTGTGGAGGTACATATCTCATCTATCCTTGCCCGTGAGGAGTTCCGCCATATCTCGATGATTGCCCCCGTAGCAAAAGGCTCTATTATGGGATTTGGTCTGGACTCATACCGCTTAGGCGTAGAGGCTCTGTTGGAATAAAAGCCCGACAATGGCAAAGGAGCGACAACTCATAGAACGTGTAGCCTCAGGCGTAGCGTGGAGCGTGACCGAGAAGGTTGGTTCCGCCCTGTTGCAGGCGGTGGTGAGCATCGTTGTCGCCAACCGTATTATGCCTATGGATATGGGTATAATTGCGGTACTAACAGTATTTACAACGTTAGCACAAGTTGTCGTTGACAGTGGATTTTCGCAGACACTGATTCGCAAGGCTGCACCCACGCAGGCAGATTATAAAGCCGTCTTTCGATTTAATATCCTCTCATCGGTTTCGCTTTACCTACTACTTACATTCATCTCCCCCTACGTTGCACGCTACTACGATTGGGCGTTACTTGCACAGGTAGCACCCGTACTATTTCTACTACTTCCGCTAAATGCACTATGCGTGATACAGAACACCATAATGGTGCGTGAGTTTCGTTTTGCACAACTCTCAACGATTACATTCCTAAGCTCGCTCGTGAGTGGCATCATAGCTATTGTGATGGCACTGACAGGCTTTGGCATTTGGAGTCTTGTAGGACAAAGAGTGGGTATGATGGCAACAAAGGCAGCATTGCTGTGGTGGCGCAATCCGTGGCGACCAACAAAAGAAAAAGCTGGGTCACTGCGTGAGATGGCTCCGTATAGTCTGCGACTGATGACCACCGACCTTATCACCGCACTCTACAACAATGTAGCACAACTCTTTATCGGCAAAATCTATTCGGGCACGCAGTTAGGCTATTTCAATCAAGCGCAAAAGCTCAAGGATATGCCAGTAAACTCTACGATGCAATCCATACAGAGCGTCACATTCCCTGCATTAGCTAAGATAGGTAGCGACGAAAAGAAATTTTCGGAGAGCTACCGAAGCGTTGTAATGGTTACGGCGTATATTATGTTTCCGATGATGGCAGGTCTTATTGCCACCGCCGAGGAGATATATACCCTACTGCTTAAACCCGATTGGCATCCCGCCATACCCTACTTCCGTGTGCTATGCATAGTGGGATTCTTCTACCCGATTGCCGCTATATCCTATAATATATTAAAGGTCAAGAGCAACGGCAGTATAATTCTACGATTGGAGATTATAAAGAAGGTTATAATGACACTCGTCCTATGCCTTACAATTCCACATAGCGTAATGGCTGTTGCGTGGGGATTGGCAGTGATGGCGGCAAGCGAGATGTGCTTAACCATCGTTGCAGCACGACGATATGCCGAGGTGAGTATTATGCGACTGGCTGGCACACTGCTTCCCATAGTCATTACAACATCAATTATGTACTTAGCGGTATATTTCGCAGGTCAGATATTGCACGATTGGAGTATATTAGCACGACTCTCCGCAATGATTGCAACGGGCATTGCAACATATATCCTTATTGGATGGCTCACTCGTCAGGAGGCGTTCTGCCAAGTGCTCAACATCGCAAAAAAGATTCTCT
>JAFNUH010000017.1 GCA_017384185.1 Alistipes sp. | reverse complement strand
GACCGAGCATATCAAGGCGAAGGTTGCAGACCCGATGCGTGAGACGCTGACCGTAGTGCCCGCCAAGGATGGCAAGCTCTATGTGCAGGATGGCGAGAACTTCTGGGCGGTGTGCCTCTACATCTCCGACACGGCAAGCTATGACCGTGCCGACTCGCCCGCTTTGGCATATCAGGGTGGCGTAGGTATAGGTCGTTTTCAGGCGCTGCTCGCCGACTTCGACAAGCCGCTGAACGAGACAATCAAGGGATTTCATAATATCCGCTGGCGCTTCCAGCAGTGGGACGAGACCATCGCTGCCGACCCCGCAGGTCGTGTGAAGGAGTGTCAGGAGGAGATTTCGTGGGTGGAGAGCCGCCGTGAGGAGATGCTCTCGTTCTGGTCGAAGGTTGAGACGGGCGAGATACCCACACACGTGACACACAACGACACGAAAATCAGCAATATCCTCTTCGACAAACCAACGGGCAACGTGCTCTGCGCCATCGACCTCGACACGGTTATGAGCTCGACATCGCTCAACGACTTTGGCGATGCTATCCGCTCGTACACCAACACAGGTGCGGAGGATGACAAGAACCTCGACAACGTGGAGATGAGCATCGAGATGTTCCGTGCCTACGCCGAGGGTTACCTCTCGGAGCAGCGTGCGACAATGACCGCTTCGGAGCTGGAGTGGTTGGCATTCTCGGGTCGCTACATCACCTTCGAGCAGGTGTTGCGCTTCCTGATGGATTACATCGACGGCGACAAGTACTACAAGACAGCATACGCCGACCACAACCTCGTGCGTACACGTGCGCAGTACAAGCTCTTGCAGAGTATGGAGCGTCAGTACGATGAGATGTGCGCCATAGTAAAGGAGCTGAGCGAGTAAGATAGCTTGCAGATAGGTATTATAGGAGTTATAAGTGTTATGGGTTATAGCGCTTATAATTCCTATAATTTTTATAATGCCTTATTTTGCAGCGGGTGCGGCGGTGCGGCAATGCGGTGAGTGTAGCGATGCGACTTGTGCGGCGAGTGTGGCGAGTACAATTAATTTTCAAAAAAATTCCCGCTCGACAATTATTACATTTCTGTTAAAAGCAGTAACTTTACACCCAAATATGCTTTTTTGTTAAGACGATGGCTTTAGACGCTACAACATACCACGTACCCGTACTCTTGGAGGAGTCTGTCGCACTGATGGATATACGCCCCGAGGGTACATATTGCGACCTTACATTTGGTGGCGGAGGACACTCACGCCACATACTTTCGAAGCTGGGCGAGGGGGGACGACTCTTCTCCTTCGACCAGGACCGTGACACGCTGGCAAACGCCCCCGACGACGAGCGTTTTAACTACGTGGAGAGCAACTTCCGCTTTCTGCGTGGTGCGTTGCGTCTGCGTGGCGTGGAGCAGGTGGATGGCATCCTTGCCGATTTGGGCGTTTCGTCGCACCACTTCGATGCTACCGAGCGAGGCTTCTCGTTCCGTGGCGAGGCACCGCTCGATATGCGTATGAATCAGCGAGGTGGTCGCACGGCGGCAGATATTGTGAATCGCTACGATGCCGAGGCGCTGGGTCGCATACTCAAGGAGTATGGCGAGCTGGACACCACGTGGAAGATTGCATCGTGCATCGTAAGAGCTCGTGAGCAGTCCGAGATAAAGACCACGGCGCAGCTTGTAGAGGCTGTACGCCCCTGCACGCCCAAGCGTGACGAGTCGAAGTTCCTGACAAAGCTCTTTCAGGCGTTGCGCATCGAGGTAAATGGCGAGATGGAGGCGTTGAAGATGGCACTCGAGCAGTCGCTCAAGGTGTTGAAGCCCGGAGGTCGCTTGGTGGTTATCTCGTACCACTCGCTGGAGGACCGTCTGGTGAAGAATTTTATGCGTAGCGGCAACTTTGCGGGTAAGGTCGAGCAGGATTTCTATGGTCGTGCGCAGACTCCCTTTGAGCTTGTCACACGCAAGGCAGTGGCACCCACACCCGAGGAGGTGGCACGCAACCCCCGTTCACGCTCGGCAAAGCTACGTGCCGCAACAAAGTTATAATGATTTCGAGATGATACCGCATAACGACGAATTTAACCCGCAGACCGAGGAGGATTTGCGCCGACTGGAGGAGGACGAGGAGTTCCGCCGCCGTGTGCGTCAGGAGGTGCGCCGCATACAGAGTGGCGATGCCGACGAGGATATTGAGCGGGATATAGCCGAGGAGCAGAGCGAGCGAGAGGAGGCTGAGGCTGCCGAGGAGCGTGAGCGCAAGCGTCGCTCGGCACTGACGTGGCAGATATTCTCTGGCTCGATACTCACCAGCCGCCACGTGGCGGGTAACTACCACTACTTGGTGGTAATTGCCGTTATGTGTCTGCTGAGTATTATGGTTATGTTCTGGTCGTTGTACACCGACTCACGCTACTCACGTATGGAGCGTGATGTGCAGTTGTTGCGTGAGCGTTCGATACGTCTTCAGGAGGAGCTATACCGCAAGACAACACACCAGGCAATACGTGAGGAGCTGGCACGACGTGGTATGGATCTTCAGGACCCCAAAACAACAAAGGCAGTAGTAGAAGATTAAGGAAGAGGAGAGATAAAAGATAGCAGACGAACGTTAAAAATATTACGTCATACCCCGATGCGAAGCATCGATGGGTATCCTCGGGGAGGAGAGCGTGATGGCGTTTGACTGTAGGATTGCCTTCGCCACCTACGGTGTCGGGCAATGACGTAATTTGATTGCGAAGCAGAATTAGAAAACAAAAGATGGCAAAAAAGAGGTCAGATATTGATGTTAAAGGCGAGATGTACGACCGAGTGAAGCAGGTCTATGGACTCTTCATTCTGGTGGGATTGTGCGTCATTGTGCGTCTGGTGTGGGTGATGCTGCCCATCACGGAGACCGCAAAAAATGCCGAGCGTCTGGAGCAGCGCATCTACCTCAGCGACACGGTCATCTCACGCCGAGGCTCTATCCTGGCACGTGATGGCGAGCCGCTGGCGACCTCGATTCTGCGCTATCGCATAGATTTTGATATGGGTAGCGAGGGTTTTGACGATGAGGAGACATTTCGTGAGAATGTAGATTCGTTGTCGAAGCTGCTGCACAACTTCTTCGGCGACCGCTCGGCTGCCGACTACCGCCGCAAGATGCTCGAGGCACGCAAGAAGCACTGCAAGTGGGTATATTCGCACGACTCGCTCGTCAGACGCAGCAGCGACCTCTTCACATTCATTATGGATAAGTTGCGTGGCGACGATGTGCAGGTGTTGAAGGTCGATACCGCCGTGCGTGACCACCACCCCGTGCATATTCTGCCCCGTGCCGTCGATTTCAAGGAGTGGCAGGAGCTGAGCAAGTACCCCATCCTCAACGGAAATATGGGCGTGACGTTCAAGAAACATATCCTCGACCAGCGAGTATATCCCTATGGCGAGCTGGGACGCCGCACCATAGGTAAGGTAACGGACAACGTAAACGAGGCGGATAAGCAGAGCGCACGAGGTCAGTATGGTTTGGAGAATGTATATGCCGAATATCTGAAGGGAAGCAACGGTCGTATGTTGCGCCAGCGCATCGCCCCGGGATTCTCGGCTGCAATACATAGCGACTCGAACATCATAGCCAGCGACGGTCGTGATGTGGTGACTACGCTCGACATAGATATTCAGCACGCCGCCGATGCCGCACTGCGCAAGCAGCTCACCGAGCAGCAGGCTACGTGGGGCACGACGATGGTGATGGATGTCAAGACGGGCGACCTGCTGGCGATGGTAAACCTTGGCGAGACCGCCCCCAAAAGTGGCATATATTACGAGAAGGAGAACTACGCCCTCTCACGCCGAATAGAGCCTGGCTCGACCTTTAAGCTGATGTCGTTGCTCGCTCTGACCGAGGATTGCGGACTGCCCATCACGCAGGAGTATGAGACGCACCACGGCAGAACGGTGGTGGTAGGATATAAGGGTCCGAAGATTACCGATGACCACGACATTGGCGGTATGGTGGATATGAAGACCGCCACGGCGCAGTCGTCGAATGTCTATTTTGCCGAGGCTATATATCAGAACTACAAGGATGACCCGCAGCGTTACCTCAACTTCCTCAAGCGTCTGCATATGTACGAGGATGTGGGATTCACAAATATGGAGGAGAAGCTGCCCCGCATACCCGACCCGAAGAAGAAGGAGGGCGTGGGACGCTGGTCAACGCACTCGCTGCCCAATATGGGTTATGGATATGCCATAGAGATGCCGCCGATTCGTACGCTGGTGTTGTACAACGCCATAGCAAATGGTGGACGTATGATGGCACCCCGACTAATCAAGGAGATACGCCGAGGTGACGAGGTGGAGGAGAGCTTCTCGCCACGTGTGCTGGTCGATAAGGTCTGCTCGGAGCAGTCGCTCGCCATCATACAGGAGTGTCTTAACGAGACGGCTCGCACGGGTACCACGAAGCGTTACTTCACCGACTCGCTCACCTTCCGTGTAGGCTCAAAGACGGGTACGGCTATCGTGGCGCAGGATGGAAATGGTAATGGTGCGGTGTATGGTAGCTACTACCTTGCAACCGTGGTGGCATACTTCCCCGCCGAGAACCCGAAATATACGGTTATGACCGCCATACACACCGACCGCCGCCGAGGACGAGCATACTATGGCGCCTCGCTTGCAGGACCTGTCGTAAGGGATGTTGTGAACTACATCTACTACCGTGACGAGGAGTGGCACAAGGCGTTGCCATCGGCTGAGAAACGACAGGTGCCCGTGAAGGTGAAGGGCGGAAACATCGAGCAGATACGCCGTGTGGCAGATAAGTTCTCGCCACGAGTGTCGTTTACCGACCGTAATGGCTGGGGCGTAGCGAGGATGGATACACTGAAGAATGTAGATATAAAAACAATAGAGGATAACTCACTGATGCCCAACGTTGTGGGTATGGGTCTGAAGGATGCGCTCTACCTGTTGGAGAGTCGTGGTATGGATGTTCACTTCACGGGGCGTGGTATGGTGCGCTCGCAGAGCATCCCCGCAGGACGCAAAATATCGGCAGGAGATAATGTGAGTTTGACATTAAGATAAATTATGAAACTATTAAGTGAAATATTGACATCGACAGAGGTGTTGTCGTTCACGGCAAGCGACCAGGTGCAGATTACGGGTCTGACCTACGACTCACGCCGTGTGAGCAAGGGCGATTGCTTCTTTGCCGTGCGTGGCACACAGAGCGATGGTCATAACTATATCGGAAAGGCTATCGAGGCGGGTGCCACAGCTATCGTCTGTGAGCAGTTGCCCGAGCAGCTAAATGGCGAGGTGAGCTACATCGTGGTGCGAGATACCAACTCGGCGATGGCTGACATTGCCGCCGCATACTACGACAACCCCTCGCACGAGCTAAACCTTGTGGGTGTGACGGGAACAAACGGCAAGACTACGGTGGCGACACTGCTCTACGACCTATATCGTAAGATGGGCTACCGTGCGGGGTTGATTTCAACGGTTGTATATCGTATCGACGAGCGTGAGATACCCTCGACACACACCACACCCGATGCCATACGCCTGAATGCTATGCTGCGAGAGATGGTGGATGCGGGTTGCGACTACTGCTTTATGGAGGTGTCGTCGCACTCGTTGGTGCAGGAGCGTGTGCGTGGTTTGAAGTTCCGTGGCGCAATGTTTACAAACCTCACGCACGACCATTTGGACTATCACGGCACCTTTATAGAGTACGTACGAGCGAAGAAACGCCTCTTCGACTCGTTGCCCAAGAGCGCCTTTGCGCTGGTGAACATCGATGACCGCAACGGCGAGGTGATGGTACAGAACACACGCTCGAAGGTGAGCCGTTACTCATTGCGTCAGATGGCGGACTTCCGTTGCAAGGTGCTGGAGATGTTGTTCGATGGTATGCTGCTGCGTGTAAACTCGCACGATGTGTGGGTTAAGTTCCTCGGACGATTCAACGCCTACAACCTCTTGTGCGTATATGGCGCAGCGGTGTTGTTAGGCTCCGACGAGCAGGAGGTGTTGCAGGCGCTGAGTGCCCTGACCTCGGTGAGTGGTCGTTTTGAGCCCGTGCGATCGGAGGGAGGCATCACGGCGATTGTCGATTATGCCCACACGCCCGATGCGCTGGAGAATGTCATTGCGACGATTAACGACATACGCACCCCCGCACAGCAACTTATCGTGGTGTGTGGCTGCGGTGGTGACCGTGATGCTACCAAGCGCCCCGAGATGGGACGCATAGCCTCACATGAGGCGAACATCGCCATCTTCACATCGGATAACCCTCGCACCGAGGACCCCGAAAAGATTCTCGACCAGGTGGTGGCAGGTGCCGAGGCGGGTGCGCAGACGCTACGCATAAGCGACCGAGCGCAAGCGATACGTACGGCGGTGATGCTGGCGAAGGCGGGCGATATAATCCTCATTGCGGGCAAGGGTCACGAGGATTATCAGATTATCGGCACCGAGAAGATTCACTTCGACGACCGTGAGCAGGTCGGCAAGGCATTTAAGGAGTTAGGAAAATAAAATCATTTTGAGTTAAGATATGTTATACTCTCTTTTTCAATTACTTGACAAACGTTTTGACCTGCCTGGTGCGGGTGTATTCCAATATATTTCGTTCCGTTCGGTGGTAGCCGTTATCCTGGCACTGCTTATCACCATCCTCTTCGGTCGCCGCATCATCCGCTTCTTGCAGCGCCACCAGATTGGCGAGGAGATTCGTGACCTCGGTCTGGAGGGTCAGCTCTCAAAGCGTGGCACGCCCACGATGGGTGGTTTGATAATTTTGCTGGCGGTACTGGTGCCTATCTTGCTCGTTGGACGACTGGATAATATATACGTTCAGCTGATGATTATCTCGACCATCTGGCTCGGCGTGTTGGGTGGTCTGGACGACTACATAAAGACCTTCCGCCACAATAAGGATGGTTTGAAGGGTAAGTTCAAGATTGTAGGTCAGGTGGGTTTGGGTATCATCGTGGGTACGGTGATGTGCTTCTCGCAGGAGGTTGTCATTCGTGAGAAGATATCTACGCCCGTCGAGAAGGTATATGTAAACACCTCGGGACAGACCGTGGTCGAGCGCATCGACACGGCGGTGATGGACCCCACGCCACAGAAGACCACCAAGACGACAATCCCCTTTATCAAGGATAATGAGTTTGACTACGGCTGGCTGGTGGGCGGCAACGAGCTGCTGACGTGGTTGTTATATATTGCCGTGGCGATATTTGTTGTGACGGCAGTATCGAACGGAGCTAACCTGACGGACGGTCTGGATGGTCTGCTTACGACCGTCTCGGTGCCGATAATGTTGGTCTTAGGCGCATTGGCATACCTCTCGGGGCATATCATCTACGCCAACTACCTCAACATAATGTACATCCCCGAGTCGGCTGAGCTGGTGGTTTATGCGGCGGCGATGTGCGGTGCGCTGTTGGGATTCTTGTGGTACAACTCGTTCCCTGCGCAGATTTTTATGGGCGACACAGGCTCGCTCTCGATTGGCGGTATAGTGGCAGTATTTGCACTCTGCATCCGCAAGGAGTTGTTGTTGCCGCTCTTGTGCGGTATATTCCTGGCGGAGGCTGTGTCGGTGATGGTGCAGGTGAGCTACTTCAAATATACGAAGAAGAAGTATGGCGAGGGACGCCGCATATTGCTGATGGCACCCCTACACCACCACTTCCAGAAGAAGGGATTGTTTGAGACGAAGATTGTGATGCGATTCTTCATCATCTCGATTCTTCTCTGCGCAATGACTTTGGTAACATTAAAGATACGATAAAGATGAAAAAAGTTGTCGTTTTAGGTGGCGGCATCAGCGGCTACGGCTCGGCGGTGCTCGCCAAGAAGAGAGGTTATGATGTCTTTCTCTCAGATGCAGGTCGTGTGGCTGAGCGCTACGCAACGATTCTCGATGAGTGGGGCGTAGAGTGGGAGCAGGGCAACCACTCGATGGAGCGCATATTGGCTGCCGACGTGGTTGTCAAGTCGCCCGGCATACCCGAGAAGGCGGAGGCGGTGAAGGCTCTGCGAGCAAAGGGCACGCCCATAATCTCGGAGATGGAGTTTGCAGCGAAGTATATGGGCAAGGCACGCACCATCTGCATCACAGGCTCGAACGGCAAGACCACGACAACGTCACTCATCTACAAGATAATGTGCGATGCGGGCGTAAACGTAGCACTCGGAGGCAACATCGGCGAGAGCTTCGCCTATCAGGTGGCAACCGCCGAGTATGATTGGTATGTGCTGGAGCTAAGCTCGTTCCAGCTGGACGGTATGTACGACTTCCGTGCCGACGTGGCGGTGTTGATGAACATCACGCCCGACCACCTCGACCGCTACGACTACTGCTTCCAGAACTATGTCGATTCAAAGATGCGCATAACGCAGAACCAGCACTCACGTTCGGCATTTATCTACTCGGCAGACGACGAGGTGATAGCCGCCGAGTTGGAGAAGCGCACCGAGATGCGTCAGCGACTGCTGCCCTTTGCGGCAAATGCAGCCGTGGCGAGTGGTGCGGGCGATGCCTTCCTTACTGGTGGCGAGTTCACGGCACGTGTGGGCAAGCGTTCGGTTACTATCGACACCGCAAAGATGAAGATAAAGGGACTCCACAACGCCTACAACGCTATGGCGGCAGCCTTGGCGACGCTGGCGGCGGGCGTGGAGCCTGAGCAGATAGAGCGCTCGATATATGAGTTCTCGCCCGTGGAGCACCGTCTGGAGCCTGCTGGCGAAAAGGATGGCGTGGAGTGGATAAACGACTCGAAGGCTACGAACGTGGATTCGGTGTGGTACGCCTTGGAGAGTATGACACGCCCCGTGGTGTGGATTGCGGGCGGAACGGACAAGGGTAACGACTACACGCCGCTGAAGGCTTTTGCACGAGAGAAGGTGAAGGCGCTCGTATGTATGGGCTTGGATAACGAAAAGTTGCAGCGAGAGTTCGAGGGCGTTGTGCCCAAGATTGTTAGCACCTCGTCACTCGATGAGGCTATGTGTGCCGCACGAGATATTGCCGTCGAGGGCGACACGGTGCTGCTCTCACCCGCCTGCGCAAGTTTCGATCTGTTCAAGAACTACGAGCAGCGAGGCGAGTTGTTCAAGCAGTGGGTAAAGGAGAAGGTGTTAAGATAAAATATAGGATAACGCACGAAAAAAAACGTCATACCCCGCTGCGAAGCAGCGATGGGTATCCTCGGGGAAGAGAGCGTGATGGCGTTTGACTGGAGGATTGCCTTCGCCACCTACGGTGTCGGGCAATGACGTAAAGAAAACTTATAACACTTATAACACCCATAACACTTATAACACCTATACAACAACAATAAAAAATGTCAGAGATAGATTACAGCAAGCATATTGTGCGTGAACGAACCACAGCTCAGGCACGTGAGGCGATAGCCGAGGGTGACGATGTGGCGGTGCGTAGCGATATGGTGGATAACACCATCACGCAGCCGAGTGGCTGGGTGGAGACCATCAAACGTCTGTTTGGTGGCGACCGTGTGCTGTGGATTATCATCACGGCACTGATGACCATATCGGTGCTGGTAGTCTATTCATCGACGGCAAAGATGGCGTATATGCCCTCGTCGAGCTCCTCGACATCGGAGTTTTTGAATACGCAGTTATGGACGCTCGCCATCTGCATCATAGCACTCTTTGCCACACATCGTTTCAACAGCGACTTCTACCGCCGTGTAACCTACCTCGTATTCTTCGGGGCGTTAGGTCTGACGTTAGCGGTATATTTCGTCGGCACGGCATCAATCAACGGAGCAGCACGCTGGATAAACATCGCAGGATTTCAGTTCCAGCCCTCCGAGATGCTCAAGGTGGCGATAATTATGTATCTGGCACGTGTGCTTGGCGACCGCCAATCGAAGATTGCCACGATGCAGATTGTCCCCTCGCTAAAGTTCTGGACGTGGTGGAAAAACCCCAAGCAACGCCGCATCTGGCAGCAGGGCGGATTGCCTATATTCCTGCCTATCGTGCTCTCGTGTATGGTTATTATGCCGGCGCACACCTCATCGGCGGTGCTGGTCTTTGGCATATCGCTGGTGATGCTCTTCATCGGGCGTGTGAGCTGGCGTGAGATTTTCCGCATCGTAGGCTGGGCTGTGGCGGGCGCTGCGCTGGTCGCACTGATGGGATTGGGTCGTAGCCACACGGCAGGAGGACGTATCTCGACCTGGGTGGACGTATGGACTCAGGACCGCACCAAGATTGAGGTGCAGGATTTGAGCGACACCGAGCGCTCGATGATTGCCATCTACAACGGTGGCATTATGGGTCGTGGTGCGGGTCAGAGCAGCGTGCGTGTGGAGATGACACACCCCGAGAGCGACTACGCCTTCGCATTCTTTGTCGAGGAGTACGGCATCGTCATAGCTATGATTCTGGTGGCACTCTACGTATGGGTCTTCTTCCGTGCGATAGAGATTTTCCGCCAATGTCCCAAGAAGTACCCCTCGCTGCTCTCGCTCGGCATAGCGTTACTGATAACGGGTCAGGCGTTGCTGCACATTATGGTGGCGGTGAACATCCTGCCCGAGACGGGACAGCCCCTGCCGCTTATCTCACGTGGTGGCTCGTCACTACTCTTCACATCGATAGGATTGGGAATGATTCTGAGCGTCAGCCGTCAGAATATCGAGAACTCATACAAGGAGGAGGATTAATAATATGAGACGTATCATTGCACTTATCGTCACGGCGATGGCTGTGGCGTGCTCGGCGACAGAGCCTAAGCCTCTGACGCTACTCATTGGCACATACACCAACGACGGCAGTCGTGGCATCTATCGCACGCAGTTTGATGCGGCAGAGGGGAAGCTCTCGGCGGCAGAGCTGATTATCGAGGTCGATAATCCATCATATTTGGCACTCACGGAGGATAGCAGATACCTCTATGCCGTAAGTGAGGGCGGTCGCAGCGAGGGCTCGGCACTCAACGCCTATCGCTACGATGCGGCTAAGGATAGATTCACGCCTATCTCACGCAAGGCGACCTATGGCGCTTCGCCCTGCTACGTGGCTCTGCACGGCGGATATGCCTACACGGCAAACTACACGGGTGGCTCGCTGACACGTTTTCAGATAGCGGAGGATGGCACGCTCGGCGAGGGTGTGGAGCAGAAGTATGAGCCGAAGGAGGGTCAACGATCGCACGTACACGGCATCTTTGTTGCGCCCGACGAAAAATCGATATATGTCACCGACCTGGGACGAAGTGAGATATATCAGATTGAGGGCGACAGGGAGCTTTCACGCACGGCACTGCCCGCAGGCGTAGGACCTCGCCATATGGCATTCTCGAAGGATGGACGTGTGGCGTATGCGCTGGGCGAGTTGTCGGGCACGGTGTCGGTATTTGATATTGAGCCGCAGGGCTTGCGCCTCAAGCAGACGATAGCATCGGATAGCGTAGGTGGCAAAGGATGTGCCGACATACACCTCTCGCCCGACGGACGATACCTATACGCCAGCAACCGCCTAAAGGAGGATGGTATCTCGACATTTCGTGTTGGCGAGGATGGCACGCTGTGCAAGGTGGGATATACGCTGACGGGAGTGCATCCCCGCAACTTTATCCTCACGCCCGAGGGGGATTATCTCCTTGTGGCAGCACGTGACAGCAACAGCGTGGAGGTTTATGCCCGAGATAGCGCAACGGGCGAGTTGCAATTCACGGGCGAAAGACTGGAGCTTAGCCGCCCCGTATGTTTGAAGTGGATGAAATAAAGCGTTCCCGTGCCGCAAGGTGGCAGTCGGAAGCGAGATAGAGTTAAACTATTTATAACGTAAAGGAAATGAGCGAGATTCGATTAGATAAATATCTCTGGGCGGTGCGAGTGTTCAAGACCCGCTCGGATGCGGCAGATGCCATACGCAACAATCGTGTGCTGGTGAATGATGCCTACGCCAAGCCGTCACGTGAGGTGAAGGAGGGCGATATAATTTCGGTGAAGAAGATGCCCGTGACATATAGTTACAAGGTGCTGGCGCTGGTGTCGAGCCGACAGGGTGCGAAGAATGTGCCCGAATATTGTCTTAACATCACCCCGCAGGAGGAACTCGACAAGCTACACACGCCACGTGAGACAATCTTCGTATTCCGTGAGCGAGGCACGGGTCGCCCGACAAAGAAGGAGCGCCGAGAGATAGATGCTCTGATGGATGGAATGTATTTCGACGAGGAGGATTTTGAGTAGGGGGCGTAAAAGGTATTATAACAAAAAAGGGCACCTGATGGTACCCTTTTTTTATATTAGAGAATTTCTCTTATCGACCTACCTGAGTCCAGTTCTTCTGCACACCAGCGTGCTCGAGGAAGTAGCGCTGAGCCTTCAAGAGGTTACGTGCCTGGAGCACCATAGCCTTGGTCTCGCTCAAGACGGTGAGGTAGAACATACTTGCCTTGGTGTTACCCTCGCCAGCGTTGATACGCACAAGCTCCGACTTTGTTGTTGCGGCGATGCGCTCGAACAACTCGTCACGCATAGTCAAGACAACATCGATGTCGGCAAAGTCGTTCTCGGTAATCATACGGTTGATGCTACCGTAAATCTCTGCCACGTCGTCGTTGATATGCTTAAGGTCAGATATCTGCTGCTCCGAGAGACCCTTATGGTTGTTGTCGATGTGGTCGAAGGCGGGGCGGGTGATGTGTACCAGCGCCTTAGCCATCTCGTTCAAGTAATCCACAACCTGGATATAGTAGAGCGAAAGCTCAAGACCCGAGCCCTTCATCTTACGCAATGCGGGCATAAGGCTATACTTAATCTTGTGGCACTCGTCGTACATCTCGCCCGACTCACGCACAAGCTCCTTCAACGCCTTACGATCCTCCTTGAAGACAGCCACCAATGTGCGGTCGTAGATCTGTGTTGAGCTCTTCATCATCTGGCAAACCTCGTCCAAAACGCTATCTACGGTGTCGTTTGCGATAGCCTTCTCGGGCATTGAATCCTTCTTCTTAGCGTCGATGAAGTTACTCTTGATAAGCATATATGCGCAGGCTACGGTAACGATAACGAAGGCGATTGTGCCGCCCCAGATGAGCAACAAGCCCACGCCGATAGCGATGAGGAATGCACCGATACCCGTTACGAACCAACCCATAACCACGGTCATAACGCCCGAGATACGGTGTACAGCCGACTCACGACCCCACGCCTTATCCGCAAGCGATGAACCCATAGCAACCATAAAACATACGTATGTTGTTGACAAGGGCAACTTGAGCGACGTACCCACAGAGATAAGCAGCGCAGCAGTTGTGATGTTCACAACGGCACGAATCTTATCGTAGGGAGCGCCATTCTTCTCAACATCCTCGTACTCGAAACGCTTGTTCACGTAGTTCTGCACCGGCTGAGGAATAACCTTATCAAAGAAGTTTGAGATGCCGATTGAGGCACGCACGATAGAGCGTGAGAATACATTTGAGTTAACCTCGCCCTCAACCTCGTCGCCGTGACCTGCCAACGAAATCTCTGTCTGCGATACGTTAAGCGACTTGGTAGATGTCCACAAGGTGATAACCATAATCACACCCGAGAGCAAAATCCAGATAAACTGCGCAGGGAGATTCTCGTTCAAGGCGCTCATCAGGATAGATGTTGAGCCTGCCTCGCTTGCAATCTTATAAGCGTCCAAACCTGCGATGGGCACACCGATAAAGTTCACAAGGTCGTTACCCGCAAATGCCAAAGCCAATGCGAAGGTACCCAAGAGGATGTTTATACGGAGGATATTCACACGGAACATCTGCAAGAAGAAGAGCACAACGGTGCAGACCAACCAGCAGATAACAAGTGCAAGCAAGAGATTATCGCTAATCCAAGTGTACATTGCGGTGCCCGACAGAACGCCCTTCAAAGCCTTGAATACAGCGAAATATGCGATAGCTGTGAACGAAAAACCACACCACATAGCACCCGCCTTACGGAAGATTGAGAAGTAGCGGAAGGTGAACAAAAGGCGTGATACCCACATAATTAGCGTACCGAAGATGAATGCGATAAGCACCGACAACAGAATTGCCGAAATCACACCCATAGCACGTGTGGTATTGATAAACCCGCCCAGCGAGCCGATTGTGAGCGAGGGGTCGCCCGAAATCTTATACAACGATACGGCGATTGCGGCACCCAGCAACGAGAAGACCAGCGCAACGGTGGTCGAGGTGGGCAGACCCAGCGAGTTGTAGATATCCAACAGGATAACGTTGGCAAACATCACACTCACGTAGAGAATCATAATCTCGTGGAAGGTGAAGAGTGCGGGGTTGAACATACCGCTACGTGCAACCTCCATCATACCCGATGAGGTCATTACGCCGACGATGATACCCACCGTAGCAACGGTGAGGATTGTACGCATCTTGGCTACCTTTGAGCCGATAGCTGCGTTAAGGAAGTTTACGGCGTCGTTTGTCACGCCGACATAGAGTCCCGAGATAGCCAAAATGGCTAACACGGCAAGCATTACAGTGTATAACACGCTCATAATTAAGTAGTTTCGTCCCTCACGCCTGGCGTTTAGGGCGCATTTCTGTTTCCAAAGATAATATATCTATGCCAAATCACAACATCATATTACCATTATTAACGTTTATTTAACGAAAAGCCGAGGCTCGCAAGGGGCGTGATGTAACTCGCTGAATATAAATAAGTGTTATAGGAATTATGGGTGTTATAAGAGTTATATTTTATCTTTTTCTTATTACGTCATTGCCCGACACCGCAGGTGGCGAAGGCAATCCTCCAGTCAAACGCCATCACGCAATCCCATAGTCAAACGCCATCACGCTCTCCTCCCCGAGGATACCCATCGCTGCTATGCAGCGGGGTATGACGTGGGATAATTCACGTGCGTCAGCCTATCTTTAATCCTGCTTCGCAGG
>JAFNUH010000016.1 GCA_017384185.1 Alistipes sp. | reverse complement strand
TTATCTATACTACCCACCAACGAGCTTGCATCTCTGTGCAGAGAATCCCCCTTGCCGAAGTTAAAATCCTCGACATTAGAGATTGCCACGTAGGCAACAAGGGTTAGGAGTATGTAGAAAAGTCGCTTCACTACTGAGGAATAAACGTATATGTTATGGTTCCGCTATGGCGTGCAGGAGCCGTATTATCAATGTTAAACAGCGAAGCACGAGCAGCCTTGAGAGCCTCCTCACGCATTCGCTCATCACCGCCCGATATTACACGAGCCGAGATTACCTCACCTCCCTGGTCCAGCACAACGGCAACCTCTACCTGACCTCCCGCCTCACACTTGTAGGCTGGAATAACCAAGTCTCGCTTCGTACGTACAGGGTCCTTGAATGAGTAGCGCACCGTAACGCCACCCTTATACTTTGCATCCTGCCCCTTCGAAGATTTATCGCTATCCGATGGCTTCGCACGCTCAGCGTCGAGGATTGACTGAGCCTCCGCCATACCAGCCTCGTAGGCTGCACGGTTAGCAGCCATACCAGCTGCAATATCTCGTGCCGACTCGTTTATCTCCGAGGTGTTTGTACCTCTATCGTCACGCAGATTCTCGTTAAGCAAGGCATCGTTCGACATACGGTTACGCACCGCCGACCAATCGATATCATCCTGCTGCTTAAGCTCTATCTCACGCTCCAGACGCTCCTTTTCAGCCTCTAACTCAGCCAATGTTTGCAGGTCAACATAGATACCCTGCATATGGGGACGAGAGCCGATGACAATCTTCGATGCAAAGAACGCAATACCCAAAATAAGATAGACTATAACCATCATACTCAAACCAATACGATGGTCATAAGCCCACTCTCCAGCATCCTGCTTACGGTCGTCAAATGGAAGACGCATACGTGGTCGGCGAGGACGTGGAGGGCGCTGCGGAGAGGTGTTATCACCGTTTGCTACTCTTTTTGGCTCACTATTTGTCATTTCAGATTGTTTCATAGTCATAAAACTCTTGCAAAAGTACGTTATTTTTCGGAAAAATCGCTATCTTTGTGGAGTTTATTATCAAATAGCGATAATATATCAATACTAAACACCTACAAACTTAACAGAATATGCAGATGAAACAACAGACCCTCGCAGGCTCGATTTCTTTCTCTGGCAAGGGTTTACATACCGGAGTAATAGTAAATATGACAGTCAATCCGGCGGCTGATAATCACGGCATAGTTTTTCGCCGTATAGACCTTGAGGGCACACCTACTGTACCTGCTCTTTGCGAGTATGTTACCGACACATCTCGTGGTACGACCATCGAGAAGGGCACGGCAAAGGTTAGCACCATCGAGCACATTATTTCGGCACTCTGGACTATGGGTGTGGATAACGCCTTGATTGATATCGACGGACCTGAAACTCCTATTATGGATGGCTCGGCACGTGAGTATGTTGAGAAGATTCAGCAGGTGGGTCTCGTTGAGCAGAAGGCTGCTCGCAAATATTACGAAGTAACTGAGAAGCAAGTATATACAATTCCCGATAAGGGTGTAGCAATCATCATCTACCCCGACGATGAGTTCACCGTATCTGTTCACATCGACTTCAACTCTAAGGTTGTCGGCAACCAGTACGCAACGCTCGATATGTACAACAAGTACTCAGAGGATATTGCACCTTGCCGTACCTTCTGCTTCTTGCACGAGTTGGAGCCGCTGCTTAAGATGAACCTTATCAAGGGTGGTGATTTGGATAACGCTATCGTGGTTGTTGAGAATCCCGTATCTGACGAGCAGATGGAGCACTTGAAGAAGATTTTCAACAAGGATGACATCCGTGTAACAGGAGGTTACTTGAACAACTTGCAGTTGCGTGCAAGCAACGAGTTGGCACGCCACAAGCTCTTGGATTTGCTCGGCGACTTTGCTCTGCTGGGTATGCGAATCAAGGGTCGTGTGTGGGCATCTCGTCCCGGTCACTACGCCAACACCGAGTTTATGAAGCAGCTCATCTCAACCATCCGTCGTGATGGCGAGAAGCCTGCCTTCAAGTATAGTCCCTCAAAGAGTCCCGTTTTGGATGTAAATGATGTTCGCAAGCTCCTGCCCCACCGCTACCCCTTCTTGATGATTGACAAGGTGTTCCACCTCGACGATAAGTCGATTGGCGCTATCAAGAACATCACCTACAACGAGCCTCAGTTCACTGGTCACTTCCCCGAGGAGCCCGTAATGCCTGGCGTATTGTTGGTAGAGGCTATGGCACAGGCTGGAGGCGTTATCGTACTTAACGGAGTGGAGAACCCCGAAGAGTACTCTACATACTTCCTGCGCATCGACAACGTACGTTTCAAGCGTAAGGTCGTTCCCGGTGACACAATGCAGATTGAGGGTCACATCATCGAGCCCGTGCGTCGTGGCATAGCATCAATTATCGGAAAAATCTTCGTAGGCGGACAGTTGGCTTGCGAGGCGACTCTGATGGCACAGATTGTGAAAAACAAGAAAACAGAATAAGATAAATTATGATTAGCAACTTAGCATACGTTCATCCCGACGCAAAGTTGGGCGAGAACGTTACTGTAGAACCCTTCGCATACATTGCGGGCGACGTAGAGATTGGTGACGGCTGCTGGATTGGTCCTTCGGCTACGATTCACGACGGCGCACGCATTGGCAAGAATTGTAAGATTCATTCATTCGCATCGGTAGCCTGCACACCGCAGGATTTGAAGTTCCGTGGCGAGGTGTCAACAGCAGTTATTGGCGACAACTGCGAGATACGTGAGTGTGTAACCATCAGCCGAGGCACAGCCTCAACGGGTACAACCATCATCGGCTCAAACAATCTTCTTATGGCATATGCTCACGTGGGTCACGACTGTGTGATTGGTAGCAACTGCGTGATTGTTAATGGCGTATCGCTTGCTGGCGAGGTACACGTCGGCGACTGGGTTGTTATCGGTGGTCACTCTGCCGTACACCAGTGGACACACATCGGCGACCACGCAATGATTCAGGGTATGTCGGGCATTACAAAGGATGTTCCTCCCTACATCACCGTATCGAACGACGGTCACTATGCCGGCATCAACAAGGTTGGTCTCTCACGCCGTGGTTTCTCACACGAGCAGATTATGGCTATTCACGACGTTTGCCGTGTTCTCTTCCAGAGCGACCTGAACTACATCAATGCTTGCAACAAGGCTGAGGCTGAGTTGCCCCAGAGTGCTGAGCGAGACCTGCTTGTCAACTTTGTCCGCTCATCTGAGCGTGGCTGCATCAAGCCCTATCAGAAGAAGGCAAAGACAGAGTAATCAACTGATAATCAGTTAAAATATTTAGGCTGTCGGGCGAGGTTGTCAGGCAGCCTTTTTCGGATAAACCTTAAAACTACATACCTATGAAAAAGATTATTTTGGCTATTGTTTTGGCGTGCGTTGCGCTTCCCGTTATGGCGCAGCAGACGTCGCAAGAGGAGCAAATCAGAGCGTGGATGCGCAACCAGAGCCGCACCGAGGTGAAGACTATTCACAGCAATATTTTGGGTGCTGACCGCAACTATACTGTATATCTTCCCGCAGGCTATGAGAGCCAGACCGACCGCTCATACCCTGTACTCTACCTGCTTCACGGAATGAACGGCACGAACGAGGACTGGGCTGGTCGTGGTCACCTGAAAGATGTTATGGATCAGTTGCGTGCCGCAGGTGAGGTGTGCGATATGATTGTTATCTCGCCCGATGCTGGAGGTCCTATTGGTGAGGGTTACTGGAACGGCTACTTCAATATGGATGGCTGGGCATACGAGCGCTTCTTCTACGAGGAGTTTTTGCCCACCGTTGAGAAGCAGTACCGCATAAAGGCAGACAAGGCACATCGTGCTATTGCAGGTCTTTCGATGGGTGGCGGCGGCTCAACATCTTACGCTCAGCGCTATGCAGATATGTATTGCGCTTGTTATGCTATGAGCGCCTTGATGCACCTTCCCGCTCCTCAGCAGGCGGCACCTAATGGCGACAAGGACAAGATGTGGCACTTGACAAAGAGCGCAAACAAGTATAGCTGTGTAGAGTATGTCAACAATGCCGATGATGCTACAAAACAGGCACTTCGCACGGTTGCGTGGTATGTAGATTGTGGCGATGACGACTTCCTCTTTGAGTGCAATATGGACTTCATTGCAGCGATGCGCAAGGCGGGTATCCCCTATCAGTTGCGAGTACGTGACGGTGCTCACACGTGGGAGTATTGGCACTCGGCACTCTACGAGGCTCTGCCCTTCGTATCACGAGTATTCGGTGAGTAGATACCTATATTATAATATTTTACGCAAAAAGTTTGCATTGTAGTTTTTTTTCACTATTTTTGCAGCGTGAATGAGAGAGTAAGGGGACGATTGAGTCCCCTTATTTCGTAGATATAATTGACCAAAATATGATAGACTGCACAAAAATATTGGAGATTGCCAACCGAGAGCTGACTGGAACAGACTTATTTACTGTTAGTTGCAAGTGTTCACCGATGAATGAGGTGGAGCTTCTTATCGATAGCGACACACACGTTACAATCGAGCGATGTGCCGAGCTTAGCCGCACCATCGAGGCTGAGTTTAACCGTGATGAGGAGGATTTTTCACTTACCGTTGCCTCGGCAGGCATTGGCTCTGAGTTGAAGAACATTCGCCAATATCGCAAATTGATTGGTCAGTCTGTTGAGGTTTTGCTCCTTAGCGGCATCAAAGTGCTGGCTAAGCTGGATGCCGTAACAGAGGAGGGTATCACAATCTCATACGAGGAGAAGCAGACCGTCGAGGGTAAGAAGCGCAAAGTGTTGGTAAATGTAGAGCGTACTTACAAATTTGACGAGATTAAGTATACTAAGGAGTATCTCGATTTTAAGTAGCTGTTTGACTACAAGATTATTTGCTCCTCACGGCATACCTTGCGGCTTCCAGCGCATTTACAAATCTGCCCCCACACCCCCGCCTCAGGCAGGGGCTTTGGTCGCCGACAAGCGGCTCCGAGTGTTGCAGAGAGGAAGAGAATTAAAAGAGATAGAAAAACGAATAACAAAAAATAGATAAAAAAACGCACAAATGGAAAACTTAAACTTAATCAGCAACTTTGCCGAGTTCAAGGAGCTGAAAAACATCGACAAAGCTACGATGATTGGCGTATTGGAGGATGTATTCCGTCACGCCTTGCAGAAGCAGTTTGAGAGCGATGAGAATTTCGACGTTATCATCAACCCCGAGAAGGGCGATTTGGAGATTTGGCGCAACCGTGAGGTTGTAGAGGATGATGCTGTCGAGAATCCCAACACTCAGATTGCCGTATCGGAGGTTAAGGCTATCGATGCAACTTACGAAGTAGGTGACGAGTACTCTGACCAGATTAAGATGAATCAGTTTGGTCGTCGTGCTGTACTCTCATTGCGTCAGAATTTGGCTTCACGTCTGCTCGACCTGGAGAAGGCTAACATCTACGAGAAGTACTCAGAGAAGGTTGGCGAGATTATCACAGGCGAGGTTTATCAGGTATGGAAGCGTGAGGTATTGCTTCTCGATGACGAGGAGA
>JAFNUH010000129.1 GCA_017384185.1 Alistipes sp. | reverse complement strand
TTGGCTGAGTTGAAGCATATCGTAAACCTCTTTGTGTTTGACATTCTTGGTCTTCGCAATGAGAAGCAGGAGGGTGTCGCAGCAGGTGGCGATATGCTCTCAAAGGTTGTTGATATGATTCTCGCTGTACGTCAGGATGCTAAGACCAACAAGGATTGGGCTACATCGGACAAGATTCGTAATGAGCTTACTGCCATCGGTATCCGAGTGAAGGATCGTAAGGATGGCGTAGATTGGGAAATCGAGTAGCGTTTCTCTTTTTGGTAAATTTTGTTTCGCCCTGCTTGGAAATAGGTCCACTATTACCTGCTCAGGTTGAAACAAAATTTCCTCAAAAATAGTTTACGCTATAAGATTTTATCATATTAGCCTAATCATAAGAAGTTTTGAGTGTGTAAGAATTTAATGAGAGAGTGATTATGGCAAAAGAGAAGAAACCACTTCACCCTGGTCAATGTATTGCTATCGGTTTAGCAATAGGTCTTGGTTTTGGTGTTGCGATGGATAATATTCCTATCGGAATTTGTATCGGAGTTGCACTTGGAGCAGCCTATTCTGCCAATACAAAGAAAGAGGAGAATAAAAAGGATAAAGAAGATGAATAACGTAAGAATTAGTTTCGCTTGCTGGATAGACTCTTGGAGCTTTGCTCGCAAAGCGACCAAAGTCCCCTGCCTGAGGCGGGGGATTTAGGGAGTGGGTCAGATTTGTAAATGCGGACAGAGTCCGCAAGGTATGCTTTCGGTAGCAAGATAACATTACATACATAGAGAATGATTTCGGAAGAACTGATTAAAGAGGCTATAAGACGACAGGATTCGTTGGGGAGGTGTCTTTGACATCGCTCAGCGAAGAATAGACCTACAAAACGAGGAGGAGAAGACCCAAGACCCAGACTTTTGGAGCGATGCCGATGCGGCTCAGAAGCAACTGCGCAAGGTGGCTGCCATAAAGTCGTGGGTGGAGGATTATGATGCTGTGGCTAAGGCTGTTGAGGATTTGCAGCTTATGCCAGAGTTTGTCGTGGCAGAGCTCGCCACCGAGACTGAGATGGAGGAGCACTATGCCCACACTATGGAGCTTATCGAGGCTCTCGAGCTGCGTAATATGCTCAGTGGCGAGGAGGATAAGATGGGTGCCATTATGGACATCAACGCTGGCGCAGGTGGAACGGAGGCTCTGGATTGGGCTTCGATGTTGCTGCGTATGTACACCCGTTGGTGCGACGCTCACGGCTACAAATACCGTATGATGGATTATCAGGCGGGCGACGAAGTGGGCGTTAAGTCTTGTACTTTGGAAATCGAGGGCGACTACGCCTATGGATACCTGAAAAGTGAGAATGGTGTGCATCGTATGGTGCGCCTTTCGCCATTTAATGCCAATAACAAGCGTCAAACAACATTTGCATCCGTTTTTGTTACTCCTGCCGTAGATGATAGTATCGAAATTACAATCAACCCCTCTGATTACGAGTGGGATACGTTCCGTTCAAGTGGCGCTGGAGGTCAGAATGTAAATAAGGTTGAGACAGCCGTTCGTCTGCGCTATCACGGTAAAGACCCCGACACGGGAGAGGCTGTGGAGTTTCTTATCGAGAATAGCGAGACACGCTCGCAGCTGATGAACCGTGAGAATGCTATGCGCATCCTTCGCTCGAAACTATATCAACGTGAGATGGAGAAGCGTATGGCTACACAGCAGGCTCTGGAGGCTACGAAGAAACGTATTGAGTGGGGCTCGCAGATTCGCTCTTATGTCTTCGATGACCGCCGTGTGAAAGACCACCGCACGGGCTTTCAAACTTCTAATGTTGAGGCTGTTATGGATGGAGACCTGGACGGCTTTATCAAGGAGTACCTTATGCAAACGGGCGGAGCTACTGAAAGCGTGTAGCAACCCTTTGGGGATAGAATAAAAATACCTACCTAACTTTTTTGTTAGGTAGGTATTTTTATTATTTATAATACTAATAATTCTATGAGTAAGAAGAGTAACCCTAAAATTGCAAAAATTACAAAAGCAATAGTATATATAATTTTATCTTCTTTTCGTCTTTCTTCCTCGTAATTAGGATTTCTTTCTGCTAATGTAGTTGGTGATGTGCTTAATTGACCTGGACTCCATTTGTTGCCACACTTCAAACAAGTTACTTTAACTTTACCACTTCCGATAAATTCTGCAAGTAAGCCAACTCCTCCAGTTAGAATTGCGCCAGTGATAGCCTTACCTGCTCCAAATCCCTTTTTATTTGCAACTAATTGAGAACTTCCGCAATAAGGGCAATACAATTTATCTTCCTGATTTTCCATAATATAATATTTATTAGTAAAACATTTGCTCATAATCAGCTGCGCTTAACTAATAAAAGAAGAAAGCGCAGACATCGCCAACGCTCTCAGGCTCACCACAAGCCGAATATACAATGGGGTAGTCTGCGCCTATAGAGGCACAAACCCAATTGTATATTCTTTAGCTCGTTTCTATTTCGAGGTGGTGATTCGAGAGCGATTGAGCTATGTATGTAATGAGTTGTAAGTACAACTCGCTTTTCTTATGACAACGAAGATAGATAATCTTTTCTGATTCTCAAAATTTAATTGTAAATTTGTCAAGCGAATTACTTATTATATAACAATGAAACATATCCTTTTAATTATATTTTCACTCCTTTGTTTTGCGTGTCAGGCGGCGCAGCCGAGCGAGGCACAAATCAAGGTCGGTGCCGAGCGCACGGAGGAGTATTTGACAAAACTCAGCTGTCAGCGTGTGGCAGTCTTGGCAAACCATACCGCTATGGTGGGCGACAAGCACCTTGTGGATGTGCTCATAGCCAATAGGGTAAACCTCGTTGGTATATTCTCGCCCGAGCACGGCTTTCGTGGTAAGGCTGACGCTGGCGAGCACGTCAATAGCTCGGTGGATGAGCAGACGGGTGTGCCTATTTGGTCGCTGTATGATGGCAATGCAAAGCGTCCCTCAGACGAAAGGATGAAGGCGTTCGATGTCTTGCTTATTGATATGCAGGATGTTGGCTTGCGATTCTATACCTACTATATCTCAATGTTGCGTATGATTGATGCCTGCGCCGACTTCGGTCGCAAGGTTATCGTACTCGACAGACCCAACCCCAACGGTATGTATGTCGATGGTCCTATTCTCGACGTGGCGAAGTATAAGTCGGGTGTTGGCGCTCTGCCTATCCCCGTTGTGCACGGTCTTACGATGGGAGAGATTGCCGAGATGGCGCAGGGCGAGGGATGGTCGAAAAAGTGTGATGTGGAGGTTGTCAAGTGTGAGAACTATACCCACCAGAGCCGTTACACGTTGCCCATATCTCCCTCTCCGAATCTTCCGACACAGCACTCGATATATCTCTATCCGTCAACCTGTCTGTTTGAGGGTACAGTATGTTCGTTGGGACGTGGCACGGAAGCTCCATTTGAGATGTATGGTCACCCCAATTATAAGGGTGCGGAGTATGAGTTTACACCACGTAGTGTGGATGGGGCGAAGAACCCTCCGCTTAAAGACCAGAAGTGCTACGGCGTAGATTTGCGAGGAGTGGCGGATGAGGATGTTATAGCGGCTGGATTTAACCTCGAATATGTTATTGATGCTTACCGCAATCTGAATATGGGCGAGAAGTTCTTTACCCGTATGTTCTTGCTCCTGACGGGTGTTGATTATGTCAAGGAGATGATTATGGCAGGATGCTCGGCAGATGAGATTCGTGCCCGCTGGCAAGGCGATGTCGAGCAGTTTAAGCAGCAGCGCAGAAAATATCTTTTATACGAAGAGTAATTATTATGGCAAAGATTTATATCCCGACATTTGGTGAGGAGGTGGGTAACACGATTTCCCACGGTGTGATGAGTATTCTGATGTTGTTGGCTATGCCCTTTGCAGCGGTGTGGAGCTATATACGTAGTGGTGGCGATGCGTTGATGGTGTTTGGTGTTAGTATATTCTGCGTCAGCATATTTTTGATGTTCCTCATATCGACGCTCTACCACTCGATGTTGCACGATACACGTCACAAAGAGATTTTTCATATTCTCGACCATATCTTCATTTACTTCGCTATCGCTGGTAGCTATACGCCCGTGGCGTTGTCTGTCATTGGTGGCTGGCAGGGATGGCTGATATTTATCTTGCAGTGGGTGATGGTGATTTTCGGAATATTCTATAAGTCATTGAGCCGTCGTTCGATACCAGCCGTAAGCCTTACTATATATCTTGTGATGGGATGGACCGTGGTATTCTTCTTCCCTCTCTTCTTGCGTAATGCCTCGTGGCAGTTTATCACGCTTATCGCTTTGGGAGGTCTCTTTTATACTATTGGTGCAGTCTTCTATGCAATGAAGGCTTTTCGATATCACCATCTGGTGTGGCATCTGCTGATT
>JAFNUH010000128.1 GCA_017384185.1 Alistipes sp. | reverse complement strand
TTAGGGGGTATAAGTGTTATAGGTGATATAGGTGTTATAAGTGTTATAGGAGTTATATGAAATTTTATAATACTTATAGCACTTATAATTCTTATAACACCTATAAAAAATCTCTTTCATCTTTTCTCTTTTTTTACTATATTTGCAATAATATTCCCACGCTAAACGTTTATAACTAAGCTGCGTGCGGGATGGTGTGTGCAGAAACCTAAACCAACCAGAGCATCACAACCACCTTTTCAATAGCAATAAAGGAAAATAAAATATAAAACAATGAGTGAAGTAATTAACATCAAGGAGCTTAACGAGCGCATCGAGCGTGAGAGTGTCTTTGTCGATACTCTGCGCCAGCAGATGAGCCGTGTTATCGTCGGTCAGAGCCATCTGGTCGATACGCTTTTAATCGGTCTTTTGTCTAACGGTCACATTCTGTTGGAGGGTGTACCAGGATTGGCTAAGACGTTGGCAATTACTACGTTGGCGAAAGCCGTAGATGCCGACTTTGCACGTATCCAGTTTACCCCCGACCTTCTGCCCGCCGACCTTATCGGTACGCTTATCTACTCGCAGAAGAGCGAGGATTTCGTCGTGCGCAAGGGTCCCGTCTTTGCTAACTTCGTGTTGGCGGATGAGATTAACCGTTCGCCGGCAAAGGTGCAGTCGGCACTTCTGGAGGCTATGCAGGAGCGTCAGGTGACCATCGGCGACGAGACTTACAAGCTCCCCGAGCCCTTCCTCGTGTTGGCTACGCAGAACCCGCTGGAGCAGGAGGGTACATACCCCTTGCCTGAGGCGCAGGTGGACCGTTTTATGCTCAAGGCGAAGATTTCATACCCCAAGAAGCAGGAGGAGCGTGAGATTGTGCGTATGAACCTCTCGGGTGCTGGTATGCCCGCTGTGGAGAAGGTGGTAACGCCTGAGGATATTGTCAAGGCTCGCAAGGTTGTCGAGGATGTATATATGGACGAGAAGATCGAGAAGTATATCATCGACATCATCTTCGCCACACGTGAGCCGGCGGAGTACTCGCTGGAGAAGTTGCAGCCGCTGATTGCTTATGGTGGCTCGCCCCGTGCAAGTATCTCATTGGCGAAGGCTGCACGTGCCTACGCCTTCATCCGTCGTCGTGGATATGTCATCCCCGAGGATGTGCGTGCTGTGTGCCACGATGTGTTGCGTCACCGTATCGGCTTAACATATGAGGCGGAGGCTGAGAACATCACAACGGAGCAGATTATTACCGAGATTTTGAATAACGTAATTGTACCCTAATGCACGAGAGCGAAAACGATATTCTCCGCCGAGTCCGCAAGATAGAGATTAAGACTCGTGGCTTGTCGAACGAGATATTTGCTGGAAAGTACCACACGGCTTTCCGAGGACGTGGTATGTCGTTTAGCGAGGTGAGAGAGTACCGTGCGGGTGACGATGTGCGTGATATTGACTGGAACGTTACGGCTCGCTCGTCGAAGCCCCATATCAAGATTTATGAGGAGGAGCGTGAGCTGACGATGATGCTTCTGGTCGATGTCAGCGGCTCACGTATGTTCGGTACTGCGGAGCGAATGAAGAAGAACGTCATCACCGAGATTGCCGCCGTGCTTGCCTTCTCGGCTGCGCAGAACAACGATAAGGTGGGCTGCATATTCTTCTCGGACAAGGTCGAGAAGTTCATCCCGCCGAAGAAGGGCAAGAGCCATATCTTGATGATTATACGTGAGTTAATCTCCTTTGAGCCTGAGTCGTCACGTACGGCTATATCGGAGGCGGTGCGCTACCTGACGAACGTCAATAAGAAGCGATGCACGACCTTTATCCTCTCGGATTTTATGAACTCGCCACGTGATAAGACAGCGCTGGAGGATGCGCTGAAGATTGCCGGCTCGAAGCACGACCTTGTGGGCATACGTGTCTATGATGAGCGTGAGGCTGTGATGCCCGACGTGGGTATTGTGGAGTTGCAGGATGCCGAGACGGGCAGTAAGGTGTGGGTCGATACCTCGTCACGACGTGTGCGTGAGCACTACGAGCAGAGCTGGGCGGAGCGTAGCGAGGCTATCAGCGAGCTGCTACGTCGCAACCGCATCGACACGGCGATGATTTCGACCGATGGCGACTATGTTGCCGAGCTGATTAAGCTCTTCAAGAAGCGATAAAAAATGGGTCATTGCGAGGGAGTATCTTCCGTAGAAGATACGAACGTGGCAATCTACCTTTGTGAATGGTAGTAATACACTTAGGATGAATAAGAATTATATTTACATACTAACCAATGCGAATAATTCTGTTCTATATGTAGGTGTCACGAGTAACTTACACGAGCGAATAGAACAACATCGTAGGCTCGAAGTAGGCTTTACGGCTCGCTATAATTTGACAAAGTTGATATATGTTGAGCAACACTCCGATATTCGCTCCGCTATTGAGCGAGAGAAACAGTTGAAGAGTTGGTCACGACATAGAAAAGAGGAACTCATTGCAGAGAGTAACCCTACGTGGCAGGAGATTATGCCTATGGAGTAGATGACGTGCATTTACACTATGCACAAAGGTAGATTGCCACGTACGTATTTCGCATACACGAAATACTCCCTCGCAATGACGTATATTTATAGGACAATGAAAAAGATTTATAAAAACATATCCATCGCTTTGGTTGCGCTGTTTCTCTGTTGCGGCTTTGTCGCAATTACGGCACAACCCAAAGGTGTGGTCACGCCCGACAATGCGCCCAAGGTGACAGGCTCCGTCGAGCCCGACTCTATCGGCATCGGCGACCGCTTCACATACACCATCGAGGTGGAGAAAGATTTGGTGCAGAGCCTCTTCTTCCCCGACTTCCGTATGATGCAGAACGATAAGTATGAGTTTATCGAGGATGTGCCCGTCGATACGTTGGAGCGTGAGGGGCGCAAGCTCAAGCTGCGCAAGCGTTACCTTCTGGCGGCATTCCAGGAGGGAATACATCAGGTGGTGCCACAGGTGATTTATGCCGACAAAAATATTGTCGATACCCTCTCGGGTGACGACACGCTGATGTTTATGGTCTCTACGTTCCAGATTGACTCTACGTCGCACACCATCTTCGACATCAAGCCGCAGAAGACCCTCCGCTTTAAGATGGGCGAGATTACTGGTTACCTCCTGTGGGGTGTTATTGCGGTGATAATCATACTGTTACTGCTGTACGTTGCGAAGCGTGTTTTGGCTCACTACGGCAAAAACTTTGGCGACCTGTTCAAGCCCACGCCGCCCCTGCCGCCGCACGAGCAGGCGTTCAAGGCGCTGGAGCAGTTGCGTGAGGAGCGTTTGTGGCAGGAGGGTAAGCACAAGGAGTACTACTCGGCGCTGACCGACATCCTGCGTACATATATCGACGGACACTTCGAGGTGGGTGCTATGGAGATGACCTCGGACGAGATTATCGAGGCTATGCGTGGCGTGGAGCTGCCGCAGAAGTCGGCTATGGACCTTACAAACATACTGCGTGATGCCGACCTTGTGAAGTTTGCCAAGGCTGTGCCCGAGGCCGAGGAGAACGAGGAGGCATTCCGTGCTGCGTGGGATTTTGTCGAGCAGACACGCCCCGTGGAGGAGAGCGAAGAAAATGAGGAGTAATGATGAAAAAGAGTTTTATATATATACTGCTTTGTGCGCTGATGAGCCTCTTTGTGGTGGATGCCACGGCACAGCGTATGCCCGAGCGAGGTCTTGTGCGCAAGGGTAATCGCCTCTTTGCCAAGGAGCGATATGAGCATAGCTCGAACGCCTACCGTGAGGCTTTGCAGCACGACAGCACATCGTTTGAGGCTCGTTACGATTTGGCTAATGCCCTGATACGTATGGCGATGGCTGACACTACGGCGTATGCCAACCCCGAGGGCTCGGCAGCCAAGATGAGTAGCGGTAACCTCCAGCAGGCGGAGGCTCTGTTGCAGGCGGCGGCAGCCGACTCTTTGCAGACGGCGGAGAGTCGTGCCGAGGCGTTTTACAACCTCGGTAATGCGCAGTTTGTGCAGCAGAAGTTGCAGGATGCGCTGCTGAGCTATCGCCGTTCGCTGGTGTTGAACCCCAACGATATGGAGGCGAAGTATAACTATGCGCTGACGAAGAAGCTGCTGGAGCAGAACCAAGACCAAAATCAGAACCAGCAGAATCAGGACAACCAAAACAATCAGGATAATCAGAATAACCAAGATAATCAGAACCAAAACCAGCCGCAGAATCAGCCGCAGGGGGGTGATGATAACAAGGATAAGAACGACCAGAACAACGACCCCAATAAGGATAATCAAGACCAGAATGGAGGCGGTGGCGAGAACGAGCAGGATAAGCAGGACAAGCAACAACAGCCGCCCCAGCAGCGTCCCAAGAGCGGTATGAGCGAGGAGCAGCAACAGCAGCTGCTGAATGCTATTCAGGCGCAGGAGGATAAGACGCAGGATAAGCTCGACGAGAAGGCTAAGGGGGTGATTATCAAGGGTAAGAAAAACTGGTAGGCGAAGTTCTCTAACAAGGCTCTTTTGGCGTCTGGCTTGCGCCGCAAATGCTCACATACTTCAGGTATGCTCCGCTTTGCGCCACTGCGACCAGCCTAAAAATAGCTCTTGTTATAAAACTTCGGATGGTAGAGGGTTTTTAGGTGTTATAAGAATTATAAGTGCTATAAGTGTTATAGGGGATTGCCTATAATACATATAATACCCATAACACTTATAACACCCATAATACTTATAAATTGAACAGATGAAATTTGCAAATCCATATCTGTTGTGGCTATTGGTGCTTGTGGTGCCGATGGTTGCATATTATATATACCGCACGTTGCAGGGCGGTGCCGCCATCCGCATATCGTCGGTGGCAGGCGCTCGCAAGGCTCCCCGCACGTTGCGTTATTGGTTGCGCCACGCCCCCTTCGTGTTGCGAATGGCGGCAGTCTCGCTACTTGTGGTGGCGCTGGCTCGCCCGCAGGATGTTGAGGAGCAGAGCCGCACAAATGCCGAGGGTATCGACATTATGCTCTCGATAGATATATCCTCGTCGATGCTTGCCCGTGACTTCACGCCCGACCGTCTGACGGCGGCAAAGGAGGTGGCAGGTGAGTTTATAGCCGACCGCTATGGCGACCGCATAGGCTTGGCGGTGTTTGCTGGCGAGTCGTTCACGCAGAGCCCGCTCACCACCGATAAAGGCTCCCTGCAGACCCTTTTGGCACGCCTGCGCAGTGGTGTGATAGAGGATGGTACAGCCATCGGAAATGGTCTTGCAACGGCTATAAATCGTCTGCGTGAGAGCGAGGCGAAGAGCAAGGTGATAATCCTGCTGACGGACGGTGTGAACAACCGAGGCGAGATAGCTCCGCTGATGGCCGCCAACATCGCCGCAGATATGGGTATTAAGGTCTATACCATCGGTGTCGGCACACGTGGTCAGGCGCCCTATCCGGCGTTGGATATGTTCGGAAATATGGTCTTCCAGATGATGGATGTCGAGATTGACGAGGATACCCTCGAGAAGATTGCAGAGCAGACGGGAGGTAAGTATTTCCGTGCCACCGATAAGCAGAAGCTGAAGGCTATTTATGACGAAATTAACGAGCTGGAGAAGAGTAAGGTGGAGATAACCGACCTTACGATTTACCACGAGAAATACCTCATTTTTGTCCTTGCGGCTATCGCTCTGCTGGTGGCGGAGTTCCTGCTCGAGAAGATTGTTTTGAAACGAATACCATAATGTTTTTGGGGCTGCGGGAGCTTTCGTGCAGGCAATTTTTCGGCTGATAGAGAGACCGAACTTGGCGCAGTTTCATTAGCAAGAATAGAAAAAAACGAAGAAAAATGTTTAGATTTGCTAACGGCGAATATCTATATCTTTTGACACTCATTCCACTGCTTGTGGTGGTGTTGATGTTTGTGGCTCACCGCCGCAAACGATTGTTGCAACGATTCGGTAACACGGCTATTGTCAAGGAGTTGATGCCCGACTTCTCGAAGAGCCGTATGCGGCTGAAGGCTCTGCTTTACCTTTCTGCTTTGACACTGCTGATTTTCGCTGCGGCACGCCCGCAGTTGGGTTCAAAATTGCGTGAGGTGAAGGCCGAGGGCGTGGAGATGATGCTGGTTGTCGATGTGTCGAATTCGATGCTTGCCGAGGACTTCGAGCCCAACCGCCTGGAGCGCACCAAATATGCCATAAACAAACTCTTTGAGGGTCTGCAGCAGGAGCGTGTCGGATTGGTTACCTTTGCTGGCGAGCCTAAGGTGCAGCTGCCCATCACCTCGGACTACCGTATGGCGCAGGCTTTTGCCAAGCGTCTCTCGCCCAACCTTGTGGCTGAGCAGGGTACCGATGTGGGTAAGGCGCTGGAGCTGGCTATGCTCTCGTTCTCGAGCCAGAGCGAGCGCAGCCGAGTGATTGTGCTTATCACCGACGGCGAGAACCACGAGGCGGATGCTGTGGCGGTGGCACGCAAGGCTGCCGAGATGGGTATTCGCATCTACACCATCGGCATAGGAACACCCGAGGGTGCCCCCATCGAGATTGATGGCGAGTTTGTCAAGGATGAGAACGACGAGATGGTCGTATCGAAGCTCAACGAGAAGATGCTGGAGGAGATAGCCTCGCTGACCGAGGCGGCATACGTGCGTGCATCGAAGCAATCTATCGGCTTGGAGGAGATTGTAAAGAGCATAAACGAGATGGAGCGCTCGGAGCTTACGACCGTGAAATATGAGGAGTATAACGAGCAGTACCAGTATTTGGTTGCCGTGGCGTTGGCTCTGCTTCTGATGGATATTTTGGTGCTTTCACGCCGAAATCCCCGTCTGCGCCGCTTCAATATCTTCCGAGAGTAAAGAAATTGTTAAAATCGCTCATTTTTTTGTGCCTTTTCTGCGAGTAATTTTGTCTTATTTGTGCGAATATATTATCTTTGCCCCCGAAAGAGAAAAAATTACTCAAAAATATGATGGAACTCTCTGAACAAGAACTTTTGCGCCGCAAGTCGCTCGCAGCTCTGCGTGAGTTGGGTATTGAGCCCTATCCTGCCGAGATGTTTGACGTAACAGCTACTGCTGCGCAGATTGCCGAGAACCTCACCGAAGAGAATCAGGAGCAGTTCGCTCAGGTGCGTATCGCTGGTCGTATTATGAGCCGCCGCATTATGGGTAGCGCTTCGTTCTTCGAGTTGCAGGACCACTCAGGTCGTATTCAGGTATATATTCGCCGTGATGATATTTGCCCCGAGGGTGATACCACTCTCTACAACACAGTTTTCAAGAAGTTGCTGGATATTGGCGACTTCGTAGGTGTTGAGGGCTTCGGCTTCATTACTAACTCTGGCGAGAAGTCTGTACACTGCCAGAAGTTGACCGTAATCTCTAAGTCTATACGTCCCCTGCCTATCGTGAAGGAGAAGGATGGTAAGCAGTTTGATGCTCTTACCGACCCCGAGGTGCGCTACCGTCAGCGTTATGTTGACCTGGTGGTTAACCCCCACGTGCGTGAGGTCTTCGTGAAGCGTGCTAAGATTATGGCTACTATGCGTGAGTTCTTCAATGAGCACGGATATGTGGAGGTTGAGACACCCATTCTGCAGCCCATCCCCGGCGGTGCTTCGGCTCGCCCCTTCATCACGCATCACAACGCTCTCGATACCGATTTCTATATGCGAATAGCTACCGAGCTCTACCTCAAGCGCCTTATCGTGGGTGGCTTCGACGGTGTTTACGAGTTTGGTAAGAACTTCCGTAACGAGGGTATGGACCGTACGCACAACCCCGAGTTCACTTGTATGGAGATTTATGTTGCATACAAGGACTACAAGTGGATGATGTCGTTCACCGAGCAGATGTTGGAGCGTGTGGCGATGGCTACAAACGGCACAACAGAGTTGGAGATTGACGGCAAGCAGATTTCGTTCAAGGCTCCCTTCCGCCGTGTGACTATGACCGATGCCATCCTCGAGAAGACAGGCTACGACATCACAGGTCAGTCGGAGGAGCAGCTTCGTGAGGCGTGTGCTCGCCTGAACGTGGAGACCGACGAGACGATGGGTAAGGGTAAGCTTATCGACGCTATCTTCGGTCAGTACTGCGAGGGTGACCTCGTGCAGCCTACATTCGTGTGTGACTATCCCCGTGAGATGTCGCCCTTGTGTAAGCGCCACCGTGACAATCAGGAGTTGACAGAGCGTTTCGAGTTGTTCGTGAATGGTAAGGAGTTGTGTAACGCTTACTCTGAGCTTAACGACCCCATCGACCAGTTGGAGCGCTTCCAGGAGCAGTTGAAGCTCTCGGAGAAGGGTGACGACGAGGCGATGTTTATCGATATGGACTTCGTACGTGCTTTGGAGTATGGTATGCCTTCGTGCTCAGGTATGGGTATCGGCATCGACCGCTTGACGATGTTTATGCTCAACCAGCCATCAATTCAGGATGTGCTCTTCTTCCCCACGATGCGTCCCGAGAAGAAGGTTGTAGCTGACGATGCCGCAATCTACACCGAGGCAGGTATTCCCGAGGAGTGGGTAGCACCTATTCAGAAGATGGGTTACATCACGCTCGAGGCCTTCCGCAACACAGCGACAAATGGCGGTGCGAAGCTCTTTAACGACCTCTGCGGATTCAACAAGAAGAACAAGTTGGGTCTTGCAACAGCCGGCATCAAGGCTTGGATAGAGGGGCTGAACTAAGGGTCGGAACCGAGGGGCTGGACTAAAGGCTGGAACGAGGAAAAGGTTGAAGGCTGGAACTTTGGGGCAGAACCGAAGGATAGGACTGAGGAGCGGCGCCGATGGTAGATTGAAAACAAATAAAGATACTTATAAAACACTTTATAAAACTTAAAAAAATGAGAAAAAAGATTGTAGCAGGTAACTGGAAGATGAACACTCTGCCCGCCGAGGGAGTCGAGTTGGCAAAGAGTGTAGTTGCTGGTCGTGGTGAGGTTTGCGAGTGCGTAAACTTCATCGTATGCCCTCCTTTCACTCACCTCTCACAGGTAATCGAGGCTGTTAAGGGCTCTGACATCGCAGTAGGTGCACAGGATTGCGCTACTGAGGCTAAGGGTGCTTACACAGGCGAGGTTGCCGCTTCGATGATTGCAGCCCTTGGTTGCGAGTATGTTATTCTGGGTCACTCTGAGCGCCGCCAGTACTATGGTGAGACTTCAGAGACTTTGAACAAGAAGATGGCACAGGCATACGCTAACGGTTTGAAGCCCATCTACTGCGTAGGTGAGAGCCTCGACGAGCGTAAGGCTGGCAAGCACTTCGACGTTTGTAAGGCACAGATCGAGGAGGTTGTCTTCAACCTCACAGAGGAGCAGTTCGCAAACTTGGTAATCGCTTACGAGCCCGTTTGGGCTATCGGTACTGGCGAGACTGCAACAGCAGAGCAGGCACAGGAGATTCACGCTTACATCCGTGAGGTGTTGGCATCAAAGTTCGGCGCTGCCGCAGCTGAGTGCCCCATCCTCTATGGCGGTTCTTGTAAGCCCTCTAACGCTGCTGAGATCTTCGCTAAGGAGGACGTTGACGGTGGTTTGATCGGAGGTGCAGCTCTCAAGGCTGAGGACTTCCTCGCTATCGGCAAGGGATTCTAATTCTCAGGCGAGCTTTCGGTGAGGTTAGATATTAAATTGTGAATGTGGATTATGGATAAAATCTAACCCCTCAGGCTGTCTCGTCAAAAAAAGCCGCAGGTTAACGCCTGTGGCTTTTTTCATTTTTAGGGGTGAGGTGAGAGATAAGAGTTATAGGTGATATAGGTGTTATATGTATTATAGGAGTTTTGGAGGTTGCATCTACAAACTTTTATACTACCTATAACACCTATAATTCTTATAAAAATCATCTCTTTTTGCCGCCAAAAATCTCCCGAAAAGGGGTGTCGGAGGGCAGAAATAAAAATATATTTTTTGCGTAAAAAAAGTAGATAATAATTGTTTGTTAAAATAATTTTCGTAATTTTGTATATGTAACACCAAAACAAACTGCCTATGAAACATTAAAAAACGCAATTTAGTGTACAATTAGGATAGAATTTGACCCTTTTTGGAAGTTGTGAAGCCAAAAAATCTAATTACTACTCCATTTGTGCATCGCACTTTACAAGTGTTTTATATCCCTAACGGGCTTTTTTGATAGTGTCGGATATTTTTTATTATTAGTGAATTATGGGTTTGATACCGACAAAATCTTGATGGCTCGTCCAAAAAAAAGCCCAAGGTGATGCCTTGGGATTTTTTGTATATTTATATATATTACCTTCGGTACTCCGACCCTTGGAGCCGCTTGCGGCGACCAAAGCCCCTGCCTGAGGCGGGGGTTTGGGGGTGGGTCAGACTTGTAAATGCGGCTGGAAGCCGCAAGGTATGCAGTCATTAGCAAGATAACATTGCTGTTATATAATATACTCTATATATATTATAATGTATTCTTCTACATCCACTTCACACGCTCCTCGCCCTCATATTCGGGTAGCGGCTTAGGCTCAAAGTCGGAGTAGCCGAGCGCCACCGCACACAAGATTCCGTAGTTCTCGGGCAACGAGAGCAACTCACGCAAATAGTCATCAGCCTTAGCGCCCTCGGGCTCATCCTTGAGGCAGGGACGGTCGTTGACGTGTACCCAGCACGATGCCAGACCCTCATCGACAACGGCGAGCTGGAGGATAGTGGCGGTGATGGCACAATTATCTAACCATAAGTCACTCAGGCTCTTATCGCCCATAACTACGATGGCTGCCTGCGCATCTTTCATAAATGCCGAGCCGTAGTCACGCATCTTCGACATCTTCTCCAACAACTCACGCTGCTCAACAACAAGCAGACGTGTCGAACGTGTGTTGCGTGACGAGGGAGCCTGCAACGCCATATCGACAATGCGCTGGAGCTTGTCGTGCTCGACCTTACCCTCGAGGAATTTACGCACGCTGCGGCGGCTATTCAAAATCTGTTTCAGTTCCATAAATTACTTATTTTTAGTCGTTTATAAATTCTCATCTTCGATGCCCATCACCTCGGTCGAAATCTCGCCCAGCGCACCCGCCGTGTAGTTGATGGCGCTCTGTACCTTCACGAAGTCGATATATTGCAAATCGGCTGCCGTGCCGTCGGGGTGTACGGCGTTGGAAATCTTGAGGTGGCACTTTGCGGCATTGCCCTCGGTGGGGGTGGTGTCGGCATCCGTGCCGGCATTGTCGGCGTAGCCCCACGAGTAGGGGTTGTTGACGTATTTGCCTGAGCTGTCGAGCGTTGTGTTGTGCGCAAGGCGTGAGCCGTAGAGCGTGTAATGACCCTTACCGAGCCACGTGGGGTAGTAGTGCGGCTGCGTGTGTGTCGGGTTGCGGGTGATGCGACCATCTGTGAGGTTGTTGTCACGCCACTGCACGCCCATACCATCCGCCACGGAGCGGTAGTAGGTCACGGCATAGTGCTGAGTATGAGTCTCTTTGCCCCACTCCGAGCCTCGCAACTCGTACCACTCGTCGTCGGGCTCGCCATTGCCGTTTGTGTCCTGCATAACCCACACGATGCCCGCCTCCGACGAGTCGGTGAACATATTTCCTGCGATGCTCAGCTCGTTGCCGCCCGTGTTCTCGATGCTGTGGTCGAAGCCCACGACAACGTATCCGCCCCAGCCGCCAAGCGAGAGATATTTCCCCTCGGTGAGGCGCTTCTCGGCGTATGCGAGAGCATCGGCAGGGGTTGCCACGGCGTCGAATCCCGACTTATCCTCGTTGATAAATTGACCCGGTGCGGGTAGGTATTCGTAGAGCTTGCTCCACGAGGCTTTGCTCGTCGCATCTGCCGTGCGGCGGAATGTTCCCTCGGCTGCGCAGCAGGTTACTGTTATGTTTTGCGTCAGGGTGTAACCGTCTGTGTCTGTGAGGGTAAGGGTTATATCGTAGTCGCCCTCGGCTGTGGGTGTGAAGGCGAAAATATTATCATTGGATGCCACACCTCCATCTACCGCCCAGCGGTATGTGGGCGCAGAGAAGTGGTTAAGTGTGGGAGTTAGTTGCAGCGTGCGACCTAACGAGACGTAGCGTCGGGTGGGGATATAGGCTTTGCCGGGGATGCGGCTAACAACTTGTAAGACAAGCTGTTGCGTTGCCGTGCCATCCTCGTTTTTGACCGTCAGCGTGAGCTGATGCTCGCCCGTGCTATCGAACGTGCAGGTGTATGTCGGCTCCGTGCAGACGCTCTTTCCATCTATTTGCCAATCGATGGTTGCCCCCTCGGCGTGGAGTATCTCGGGCGAGAGGGTGTACTCTCTGCCTACGGCGAGCGTCATAGTGTTGGGCGTGTCGAGGGCGAAGCCGATGATGGGTGGCTGGAGAGCCTGCACCTCGATACGCATCTGCTCCTCACGCTTGCCCGACGAGTTTGTGGCACGCAACGTAAGGTAGAAGGTGCCCACCTCGGTGGCGGTGAAGGTGTAGGAGGGGGTGTTTGCCACAACCTCGCCATCCAGAAGCCACGCATAGCTCTCGGCATCGGTCACGGTGGGTGTTATGGTGAGCGTTGCGCCCTGCTTTAGGGTATATACTCCATCCTCGTCGTCGAGCGAGATGACGGGCAGAGGTTTGGTGGTTATCACATCGTCCTTGTTGCACGAGGCGAGGAGCGAGATGACGAAAATGGCGAGTATGAGTAAACGTTTCATATCTTACTATATTAATCTTCGGCTTGTGGCGTCGGGTGTAAGGCGCAGACCGTCAGATGTTTCTATGCCCTCGATGAGCACTATGCCCGGGCGTTTGCCCCTCTCCACGCTACCAATCTCTCGCTCCAGACCCAGCGCCCGTGCGCCATTTATCGTAGCCCAGCAAAGGCTCTCGGCAAGAGGTATATCGTGAAGCAGCTTCAGCTCCTCGATGATGGAGAGGTTGGTGTTCGATGCCAAGGAGTCGGTGCCGACACATATCATCACATCGTCACGCTGAAGGAGCGCTTCGGCGGGGCGGAGTGACGAGATGTAGGCGTTTGACTGCGGGCATATTACCCACGCTACGGGGTGCGTGAAGTGGCTGTTGATAAGCTCAATATCCTCCCGCCTTACGCAGCAGTTATGCACGAGGATGAGCCTCTGCTCACGCCCAAGTGAGCCCGCAAGACGCTGGGCAGGTGAGCTGTAGTGGAGAAAGTCGCACTGCCAGCCCATACGCTCGTACCACGCCGCAAGCGACCCCTCGCCACCGTATAGTTGCAGCTCGTCGGGCGACTCCATAAAGTGAATCGAGAGCGGCTCGCCCTCAGCCATACGTGCCACCTGACGCATAGCCTCGTCCTGCACCGAGTAGGTGGAGTGGGGCGTGGCGGAGGTGTGGGGCATACGGCAGAGTGGGGCGATGGATGCCACATCGTTATTTAGTCCGAAAAACTCGGCAAAACTTTTATATCGTATTCTACTGTGGCTCTTCAGGGCGAACGACGTGTCGTCATTTACGATGTCGGCGACAGCCTGCACTCCCTCGCTCCACATACGGGCATCGGCGGCTGCCATAGCTCGCTGACGCTCGTCGGGCGTGAAGCCTCCACGCACCTGACCTATGGCTCGGGCAAAGCCTGCGAAGCCTGTGCCACGCTCGATAGCACCCTTGAGGTAGGAGAGCTCCAGATGACAGTGGGCATTGACGAAGCCTGCCGTGATAGCGCCTGCGTAGAACTCTGTCGAGGCGAGCGAGTCGAGCCTCTCCCACTGCTCCACACTAAGGATTTGCCCATCGTCAGCAACTGTGACAACGGGGCGAGGCGTAACGGTGCCTCGGTCGATAAGGTAGTGTGAAGCGATGCGGCGCATTACTCTCTTGCCCCCTCCTCGATGGCACGGATTAGTGAATCGGAGAAGATACGAACGCCACTCTGCTCCTTGAAGAGCATATCGACACACTCCTCGGTGGGGGGCGTGTGGCGGATGGTTACGTCGTGGATATGCATACGTGTTGCGGCATGCTGCTTGGGGTCTGAGAAGTGAGACATCTCAAGCACCAGGCGGGTGTAGTTATCCTCTGGCGTTATGTCGTAACGGTGGTCGAAGTTAGCACCCTTACGGCGCTGTATCATACCGTTGGCAATGGCACGTATCGAGCTGTCGGGACGCTCGAAGTAGAGGCGGTAGCGGCGACCCGCAGCCTTGTCGAGCGAGTCGAGCGTGTAGTTTGCTCGAACGTCGTACGTTCCCGCATAGACAGGCTCAATAACGAAGCGCAGACGGGTGGAGTCTGCCTCCTTGGTAACACGTATGTCGCTCTTCGAGAGTAGCGTCTTGGTGTAGTGACGGCGTGCGGCATTCTCGATGGTGTCGAGCTTCGCAACCTGAAGATTAAGGGCGTTAGCCTCACGGTCCAACAGCAGAATCATATACTCGGCAACGTCGCTCAGGTTGGCACTCTTGCGGCGTGAGAAGTTGTGGATGGTGTACTGCACATCCTCTGCCGTGTAGCCGTGGCGAGCGAAGATAGGCTCGTAGATGCGCAGCGAGTCGATGTTGGTGCCGTTGTTTATCATCAGGTAGGCGTTGACCAGCACGGCATCACGGAAGATGGCGCCAAGCTCCTTGTCGGGGATAACCTTCGGACGGTTGCAGGCGGTCATAATCGCTGTGGCAGCTATGAGGAGTGTAGTAAAAATGTGTTTTAGTTTCATTATGCGTTATTTTTATCCATAACGGCTCGCACCGTGATGTTTATTACAAGGTAGGAGATAAGGGCGTATGCCACGGCAGTGAGCGCTACATCCACAAGGCTCAGGCGCACGGGGTAGGCGTTGATGAGCAGCGTCTGTGCGTCGATGCCCACGAAGCCGAATATCTGCTGGGCGAGGGTGAGCGTGATGCCTATGAGAAGACCTATGGCGAGGCTTATGAGAGCCATCAGGCGACCCTCCGAGATGAAGATGTCGCAGACAAAGCGGCGTGTAGCGCCCAGCGTGCGCAGCGTCTGCATATCGTCACGCTTGTCAATCATAACCATCACGAGCGTGCCGACAATCGAGAGCGAGGCGATGAGCATAACCATCATTGCGATGAAGAATACGCCCCACTTTTCGAGCGCCATAAGGCGGTAGATGGAGTTGCTCTGCTCACGTGTGCGGATGCGGAACTTCTCGCCCGCAACGCTCTGCAACGCCTCAGCCACACGCTCGGCATCGGCGCCCTCGGCGATGCGCACCTCGACGGATGAGGCTCGCTCGGGGTAGTTGAACAGCTCCTGTGCGGCACGTAGCGAGGTGACAATCGTTGAGTGTTTCTCGTTCACCTTTGGGGCGTAGATGCCCGTGAGGGGTAGCTCACGACGTGTGTAGCCACCAACGGGTAGCAGTGTCGAGATACGTGAACGGTTGATGGCGTAGAGCCTTAGTCGCTGACCTATGGACGAGGTGTTGAGCATATCGAGGTCGTACATCACGCCTTGCGCCGCCACAAGGCAGTCCGCCTCGTCGAGCGAGGTGGTGAAGGTGCCTGCTATGAGCAGCTCCTTTATGGGGATAACGTCGGTGTAGGCATCATCGACACCCGCCACGGTGATGATGGCACGCTTATCCTTAGCCTCGACAAGAGCGCTCTGCTCCAGGATGAACGAGATAGCCTCGACACCCTCTGTCGAGCGCAGACGCTCGCCGTCGATGTCGCCGATGGGGAATGTGGTGCCCTGACGTGGGGTGATGTTGATGTCGGGGTCAACGGCGTTGAACTGGTCACGAGTCATATCCTCCAAACCGTTGAATATCGACATAAGCAGTATGATGGCTGCAACGGGTACAGCCATAGCTACGATGCTCACGCCCGAGATGATGTTGATTACCGAGTGTGACTTCGGCGAACGAACATAGCGGGCTGCGATAAGGTATCTTAGATTAAGACTCATCGTGCGGGGTTTTCAGGGTTTTACTCCTTCAACAGAGAATCGATATTCTCGATATACTCCAGCGAGTCGTCGAGGAAGAACTGCAACTCGGGCACAATCTTCAGCTGGTTGCGGATGCGCTTGCCCAGCTCACGACGGATAAACCAGTTGTTCTTCTCCAGCGCCTCCATAATCTCCTGGTTGCGGTTGAAGGGGAAGATGCTGAAATAGACCTTTGCGTAGGCGAAGTCGGGCGAGATGCGCACTGTGGTGACGGTAATCATCGCACCCTGTGATATTGCCTGACCCTCCTTCTGGAGAATCTCGGCGATGTCTCGCTGTATCTGGCGAGAGATTTTTTGCTGACGTGTTGTCTGTACTGCTTCCATAGTATATTTTTCTTTTTGTTTTTTTTATAAGTGTTATAGGTGCTATAAGTGTTATAGTCCCGATTTATCGGCGTGAACTGCTATTGGTGTCACCCGCCTGTGAGAAGCGGAACTCACGCTTCGAGCGGTTACGCTTGGGTGGCTTGTAGAACCACTCGGTGAAGCCCTCCTTGTTGAAGCGGTAGGCGAGCGTAAGGCTTAGGTTTATATTATCCAGCGGCGAACGAATCGGCGTGAGGTTGAAGGGGTTCTCTGGTCCGTCGGTTGCGTTGTCGTAGTATTTGTTGCGGTTGCGCAGGATGTCGGCATAGCCGAAGTAGTAGCGGGCACGCACACCAAACTCATACCTGCCAAAGAGCAGCGCAAAGCCTCCGCCACCCGCCAAGCCGTAGTTCAGGCGGTTGTCACGCACGTTGCTCCACGTGTAGTCGCCACGCTCGCCCGTATCCTCATACTCGTAGTCGCCACCGAAGTTATACGAGAGCGTGAATGCCGCCTCGAGGTAGAGGCGCAGGTGCTTATTTGCAAGATAGACGTGCGGCTGCCACACCAAGGGCAACATAATAGAGTTTAGGCGGCGTGTGTAGAATGAGTATTCACGCTTCTCCATACCGTTCTCGTCGGTCGAGGTAGAGTAGGCGTAGCCAAACGAGTAGCCACGCTGCATATACTCCAAATCGGCACCCACAGCACCCACAAAGCGGGGCAGCGAGTAGTAGCGCCACGAGACGCCGAAGTTGGGAGCACCAATAATCATCTTCGTTTCGTACTTGGGGTAGATGCGGGAGTTGAACGAGCCTGCACCGCCCGAGATACCGAACGTATGTTGTGCCTGCGCCGTGAGCGTGAAGCCCGTGGCGAGGAGTATAAGTAGGGTTTTTATTATTCTCTGTTTCATCATCATCACTTAATTGTTATCGGCGACCCATATTTGAGATGTTCTGCATCGAAGAGCCACTGCCCTGACCGCCCTGACCACCCATCATACCGCCCAGCGAGCCCATACCGAAGCCGCCCGAGTTGTGGTCGTGCGACTCGTTAGACTTGGCGGCTGCCGCCTTGCGACGACGCTCCTCCTCCTGGATAAGGCGGGTCATCTCACGCTTATCCAATCGCTCGATGAGCTGCTCCATAGTTACGGGTGCGAAAATCTTTGCCATATCGAATGTGAACTCAAACTCCCAGCCTGTCTTGGTGGTGAAGAGCTCCTCCTCCTTCTCGTTTTTGTAGAACTCGGCACGCTCGCTCTGGCGA
>JAFNUH010000127.1 GCA_017384185.1 Alistipes sp. | reverse complement strand
TTCCAGAACATCGCCACCGCCACGCATCCATACCAGCGAGTATATACCCCACATCACAACCGAGGGGTGGTTATAGTTCTGTGCAATAACCTCACGTAGCTGCTGAATACCATTCTGCTTGAACTTATCGGTAGAGAAGTAGAAGACATCGCTGAGGTACGGCGCACGAGTAAACGGAGTATCAATCCATACCAGCGTACCATTCTGGTCGCAGCAATCATATAAATATTGTGCGTGGGGAGCTGTTGCCGAACGTATGGCATTTGCTCCGATGTCACGTATCTGCTCCAAATCCTCGTCGTAGTGGCGTGTGCGCAGGGCGCTACCTATCGCCGCACGGTCGTGGTAGAGCGTAACGCCTTGAATCTGAATGCGCTCGCCGTTGAGCTTGAAGCCCTGCTTCGATGTAACCTCTACGGTGCGGAAACCTGTTGTTACCGTCACCTCATCCTCCTGATGTGCACCAATGCCAACGGTTATGGTGTAGAGGTTGGGGTCATCGGGACTCCACAACAGAGGCTCCTCAAGCGTGAAGGGAATATCGATAGGCTTGCCCGCCTCGATGCGACCCTTCAGGTAACGAGAATATACCACATCGCCCGTCGGAGCTCGTACCGATATTGCAAGGTCGCACAACTTTGTAGCCGTGGGAGCTGTTACCCACACCGATGCTGTGGCATCAACCGTGTTGTCGGTAATGCTGTTTTGGTGGATGAACACTCCATCCGAGCCGTAGTAAAGGGGTGAGATTGTAGTCTGCTCGGTTACGATAAGCTCCACGTCACGGTATATACCGCCGTAGAGATTCACCTCCGACGATGTGGGCAAAATATCGTTTTGGTATGCGTTGCTTACAACCACTACAACCGAGTTATTACGGTCAAATTCAATATAAGGTGTAATCTCAAATGTAAATGCAGTCCATCCGCCACGGTGCTCACCTGCGTGATGACCATTTACAAATACGTCGGCTACGTTCTGCACACCGTAGAACTTCAGGAATAGACGCTTGTTGCTCCACTCTGAGGGGATGTAAATCTCTCGTGAGTAGTTTGCCGTAGTCTGCAAATATTCACCCTTGCCCGATAGCGCATCGAGATTCCAGGTATGGGGCAGAGAGATGTGGCGAGCGTAGTCGCTGCTGGTCTCCAGCTTATAAAAGAACTGCCAATTATCGTTTAGAGAAAATACTTCACGAGCCTGCGCCGTGACTCCTAAAAGGCATAGTAAGAGGGCAATTATATAACGTTTCATAACAATAAAATTAGGTTTAGGGGGTCTCTTTAGTGATGTGTGCAAACCCGTAGATTAGGTCTTGCACGAGAATCAAAACCCGATTTACTTAGTGCAAATATAGCAATTATCAAAAAAATATGCTAACTTCGTGCAATAATTTGACCATAAAGGGGGAATAGAATAACACAATTAGAGCATAATTTAGCTATGAATGTATTCGATATAATAGTATATCTGGCTTTGGCGTGGGCAGTATTTAACGGTTGGCGTCGTGGCTTCCTTTTGCAGATGATGTCGCTGGTTGCGGTCATCGCAGCACTATATTTTGCCGCACAGTATGGCTCCGAGCTGGAGCGTATTCTGGCAATTAATGTTGGCGTTGAGGGTGTCGTCGGCTTTATTATAATATTTGTTGGCGCACTGATTATCACAGCCATTGGCGGTTATGTTCTGCGTGCCGTCTTCCGCTTTGCGGGGTTGGGTGTCGCAGATATTCTGCTCGGAATATTGTTCTCGGTGGCTAAGTTGGGACTTATCGTGAGCGTATTGTTCTCGTGGTTCGCATCGGTGAATAAAAACTATGATTGGGTGTCGAAGCAGACCGTCGAAGAGTCTCGCTGGTTTAAGCCTATCTCGGAGGTGACCGATAAGCTTACCCCCTATTTTAATGAGTTAACCGAAAACTTCCTCGATTAACTATGGCAGAACACTTCTACGCCACCGTAATCCGCTCGACAGGCAGTTGGTACGAGGTGCTACACGAGGGTGAGCGCCTGCAGTGCCGCATACGTGGTAAGCTACGCCTGAAGGGCGTGCGCTCGACAAATCCCGTAGTTGTGGGAGATGTGGTGCGTGTCGAGCCTGATGAGCAGGGTGGTTATGTCATTTCAGCCATCGAGCAGCGTCGCAACTATATCATCCGCCGTGCATCAAATCTATCTAAGGAGTCGCATATTATCGCTGCCAACGTCGATCAGGCGTTGCTGGTTGCTACGCTCTTCTCGCCCGAGACGGCTACGGAGTTTATCGACCGCTTCTTGGTGACGTGCGAGGCGTATAAAGTTCCCGTTACAATACTTTTGGCAAAGATTGACCTTGCTCGCACGCAGCCCGAGGCTGTGGAGGAGTTTCACGCTATATATGAGAGTGCTGGCTACCGCATAATCGAGGTCTCGGCTACCGAGGGCGAGGGTGTGGATGAGGTGCGTGAGTTGCTGCGAGGCAAAACTACGCTTCTGTCGGGTAATTCGGGCGTTGGAAAATCTACTCTCGTGGCGGCAGTTGAGCCGGGGCTGGATATTCGTACGGGTGAGATTTCGCAGAGCCACCATAAGGGTAAGCATACGACAACCTTTTCGACTATGTACCCCCTTTCGGATGGTGGATATATAATTGATACACCGGGTATTAAGGGCTTTGGTTTGATAGATATCGAAGATGCCGAGCTGGCGCACTACTTCCCCGAGATGATGCGCTTTTTGCCCGAGTGCCGTTTCTATAATTGTTCTCATACGCACGAGCCGCATTGTGCCGTTGTGGAGGCTGTCAAGCGTGGCGAGATAGCATATCCTCGTTATGAGAGTTATCTGAAAATAATGGACGAAGATGACAAGTATCGCAAATAGATTGAAGAGTTGTTACGCCAACCACTCGGCAGAGTGGTATGATGAGCGTACCGAGTATATGAAGGGTTTTCTTACCGAGGAGCGTATTGAGGTCTTACGCCGCACGTTGAGCGAGCGCACACGTTATATGACCATCCTAACAGAAAATACCTTCCATCCGCAGAATGCCTCGGC
>JAFNUH010000126.1 GCA_017384185.1 Alistipes sp. | reverse complement strand
GCCATAGCCATATAGGGCACAGCGAGCAACATCAAACCCAGCACGCCCGTCTTCGACATACCTATGCAAAGCGCCGTAAGCGCAAGAATAATCCACTGAAACGTTGTTAGAATCTCTATCATCTGTTGAAAAATCTCTGTTTTATGGCGCAAAAATAGGTCTAATTTCTCGAATGCTGAAATCGCCGTGCAAAAAAAGGGGTACCCGCAGGCACCCCTTTGCTATCGTTTGCGACTCGTTATTTCGCAATAACTATCTGATATACACCACTACCAAGCTCCGTTGTGCCTGCGCTGAGCTGCGTGCTCACGCCATTTATCTGGCACTCTGAGGCAGCCACGGGAGCGTAGAATGTAGCCGTAGCATTGGCGGGAATCTCCACCTCGAAGATGCACTTCTCGCCCTCGACACGCCACTCCGAGCGCACCAAGCCGTAGGGTGTCTGCTTTGATGACTTCACCCACTCCACACCCTCGGGCAACTGCGGACGCAGTATTACATTCTTAAATCCGGCAGCCTTCTCGTCGGGCAGGATACCACCCGCCGCCTGCACAAACCACGAGCCTACGCCATTGAAGCAGTTGTGTATGCGGCTGCGACCACCCTCCCAATACTCCCAGGTGGTTGTTGCGCCGTTGTCAATCATATATAGGTAACCCGGGTACTCACGCTTCTTGAGCATTGAGTACATCAGCTCGGTCTGCTGCGTATCTGTCGCCCAGTCGGTCACGATTGTCACGCCCACCAAGCCTGCTCCGAGGTGACCGTTGTACGCCTCAATGCCATCGTAGAGAGCCTTCTTCACTCGCTCCTTGACCTCGCCCTCGGCTACACCCACAGTCAGCGGATATGCCATATCAATCTGCGAGCCTGTGCCGTATGTTGCTGTCGCCTCGTTGTAGAAAGTCTTGTGAATTAACTTGTTAAGCTCCGCACGGCGTGCCACGTAAGCCTCAGCGTCGGATGTCTTGCCCAGCAGCGTTGCAATCTTCGACATAACGTCAAGGCTATTGCTCACCACGCAGTTGCTAACCAAATCCACCGATGTTGTGTTCTTGTAATCCACACCCGCCGGTGCAATCCAGTCGCCCAGATACCAGTGGCGATACCACTCGTTGGGCCACGGGCGCAACAAGCCATCTACGGTGTATGTATCTATGTACTCAAACCACTTCTGCATCACGGGGTAGTAGAGCTCCAGCAGTCGGCTGTCGCCATAGTTCAGGTATGTCTGCCACGAAGCCAGAATCACAAACGAGCACCAGTAGGGACCACCACCCGTTCTGTATGGGTTGGGCACGGCGTGTGGCAAGCTGCCACCCTCACGCAGGTTGTCCTCCCACATCTCCATCCAGTTGTAGTACAATGGCGCACCCTGATACATCGTCTGGAATGTGCGGCACGAGCCGTTGCCGTCGCCACCATATCCCATACGCTCAAGGTGGGGACAATCGACAATATATCCGCCCCACGCCAAGGCGTTGAACGTGTACTCAATCATCGAGTAAATATCCTTCAAATCCTTGTCCGACGAGTCAAACTCCGACGCCTTGCGGAAGTTCTGCGTAATGAGATAACCCGTCACCTTCTCGGGTGCTGTGGGCAGGTTGCTGATAAGCATATATTGGTAGGCGTGGTGGTTGAACTTCTTGCGGAAAATCTCCTCGCCCTCGCCTGCGGCGATATACTCGTCGGCAAACATAATCTTTCCTCTCGGCATAGGTGCAAACTCGCCCTTCTCGTTGAGCTGGTCGGTGTACTCCATCGTCACCTTCTCGCCAGCCTTCAACTCAGGGAAGTCAATCTCCACCCAGCCGTTCAAGCACTTACCCATATCTACAAACCATACGCCCTCGCCTACCTGACGAATCTCCTTGGGCGTGATAGCCTCCTTTATGCGGTTGGGCTCGCACATCTGCGGTGTAACCTTGTGCTTGGGCACCTCTGCCACCCACGCATCCTGCCACTCAACCTTGTCGAGTGCCTTGCTCTTCAGGTCGGCAAGCACCTTTGAGCCATCCAGCACCTCGCCACCAAACTCGTATGGCTTCCACGTTCCCGAGCCGTACTCGGTGTACTCGCTCTGGCGTGCCTTCCACTTCGAGTCGCTCACCAGCAGAGTCTCAACCTTGCCATCCTTTATAGCCGATAGCTCCACCCTCACCAGCGGACCCTTGTTCACCACCACGTCGGGGTAGAGAGCATCACGATACCAGCCACGACCCAACCAAATCATAAGGTCGTTCTCGCCACGCTTGAGCAGCGGCGTGAGGTCGTATGTCACAGAGTGCGAACGCTTTGCCATCTCCGACACGGCGGGCGAGAGCACATCCTCTGTCACCTTTTCGCCGTTGAGGTATATCTCGTGATAACCCAGCGAGTTGACGTGCAACATATATGTCGCACTCTTATCCTTTATCTCAAACTTACGGCGCAGCTGCGGCACGGTGCAATCCTTTATGCCGATATATTCGCCCTGCCACTCATCGAACGAGAGAATACCCACACCAAAGCGCTGCACATCGCTCCACGCCGACTCGTTGCCGTGGTTATCCCACACACGCACCTTCCAGTAGGCGAGCGTCTGCGACTTGAGCGCCTCACCCGCATAGGGCACCATCACCGACTCGTCGGATGCCACCTTACCCGATGACCATAGGTCGGGCTGATTGTTT
>JAFNUH010000125.1 GCA_017384185.1 Alistipes sp. | reverse complement strand
GATTTGGGCGCTATCGCAATGACTTACGGTTATGTATATGTTGCTCAGGTTTCAATCGGTGCATCACAGGCTCAGTTGTTCAACGTATTGAAGGAGGCTGAAGCTTATCCTGGTCCTTCACTCGTTATCGCTTACGCTCCCTGTATCAACCACGGTATCAAGGGCGGTATGACTCGCACACAGACTGTAGGTAAGCAGGCTGTTGAGTGTGGTTACTGGCACTTGTGGCACTACAATCCCCAGCTCGAGGCTGAGGGTAAGAATCCTTTCGTGATGGATTCTAAGGAGCCCGATTGGTCTAAGTTCCGTGACTTCTTGATGAAGGAGGTACGTTATACTTCACTCCAGAAGGCATTCCCTGCTGAGGCAGAGGAGTTGTTCCAGGCAGCCGAGGAGAACGCTAAGTGGCGTTACAACAGCTACCAGCGTATGGCTAAGTTGGAGTACTAATACATTGTAGGTTCTATAAGAATCGAATATAAATTGAGAAGGGGAGTATCTGACCGATACTCTCCTTTTTTTGTCGATTGCGTAATTGATATTTTTTTTCTACCTTTGTTCTGATGAGAAGCTATATAAATAAATTTGCTTTTGGAGAAAATCTACTCTACTTTTTGGTGTGGACGGCTGTATTGCTTGTGCCATTCCTTAATTCGAGTATGATGTCTGAGGAGCACATCTATTTGGTTAATATTCTTATTGTATGGAGTAAGCTTGTTCCATATATTATGATTTTTGCCATAAATAACTTTGTGCTTGCTCCACGCTATCTGTTGCGCCGTCGTTATATGCTATATTTCTTTGTGGCGGTGACAATACTGACAGCCATCTTCTATCCGATGGATTACTATTATGATAAGCTACAGCTTGTGCCATACTATGCCAAGGATATGTATGTCATTCACGGACGAGCTTCGTTCACCGATTTGTCGTGGTATTGGAACGTGTTGCTGGGTCTGTTTATGATGGGTGCAAATTTGGGTATCAAACTCGTTTTCCGCTCAATTCAGGATGAGCAGAAGATGGTGGAGATGGAGCGTCAGAGCCTACAAGTCGAGATGGATTATTTGAAGTATCAGATTAATCCCCACTTCTTTATGAATACTCTGAATAACATCCACGCAATGGTAGATATCGACCCCGAAGCGGCAAAATCGACCGTCATAGAGCTGTCGAAGATGATGCGCTATGTCTTGTACGATTCGGAGAATGCTCATACAAATCTAGCTCAGGAGGTGTTGTTTATGGAGAACTACATCTCGCTTATGAAGATACGATATATGAGCGATGTGGATGTACGCTTCAATGTGCAGACTCCTCTGCCGCTTGGAGCAAAGGTTCCCCCGTTGCTGATGATTGTATTTGTAGAGAACGCCTTTAAGCACGGTGTTAGTTACAATGAGCCATCGTTCGTACATATCAATCTGAGTTGTCAGGATGGTAATGCGATATGCGAGGTTCGCAACTCACGCCACAAGGATATGAAGGTGGAGAAGGGCGGTATCGGCTTGGAAAATGTGCGTAAACGCCTTGAGTTGCTCTTTGGCAAAGATTATAAGCTCGATATAGACGATAAAAATGAGTCGGAGTATAGTGTGAAACTGTCAATACCTATGATTTATGATAAAGTGCATAGCAATAGATGATGAGCCTTTGGCGTTGCGTCAGGTTAGCAAATATTTGGAGCGTATCGAAGACGTTGAGGTTGTTGCCTTGTGTGGTAGCGCCCACGCAGCAGAGCAGGTGCTCGCAGATAAGAGCATCGATGTGATGTTTGTTGACATCAATATGCCCGACCTTAGTGGTGTTGACTTTGTGCGTGGCTTGGAGAATCCCCCTATGGTGATTTTTACTACCGCCTACTCGGAGTATGCCATCGAGGGTTTCCGTCTCGATGCTGTCGATTATCTGCTCAAGCCGTTTAGCTTCGATGACTTTCAGCGTGCGGTAAATAAGGCTCGTTCGCTTTTGGAGTTGCAGCGTCTGCGTGAGCAACATATTACACCATCGGCGGAGGCTGTGCCACAGCAGGAGCAGAGCGAGGGTAAGGATTGCATCTCGATAAAGGCGGATTATAAGGTTTCGCTTGTGCGCTATGCAGACATTATATATATAGAGAGTGTGGGCGAGTACGTGCGTCTGCATCTTACCTCTGGCTCGTCGATTATGACACTCTTTAGATTAAAGAATATGGAGAGCGCTCTTCCGTCGGACCGCTTTATGCGTGTACATAGGTCATATATCGTGAATCTTAACCACGTGAAGGGTTATGCACGAGGTCGTGTATATCTCGATAACGATGAATATGTGCCTATCAGCGTCAATTATCGTGACCCATTCCGTGAATTCGTGGAGAGTATGAATCCCACGCAGATGTAGCGTTAGCCTAACTTGGGAAATGCTGCCATAGGCTTGTAGCCGTTGGGCGTATTTTCGTAGCAGTAATGGTTTATGCCGTTGGTGATAACTACGTAGCGAGCCTTTACGACAGCGTTGTAGCGGGTAGCTTGTGCGAAGACTTCGCTTAACGTATGCTTGTTATTAAGATTAATGTCTGGCGCTTTACACTCGGCGAGTAAGGTAGGTTGTGCCTCGTTGTTCATTACCACTACGTCGGCACGCTGAGCCATAGAGTTTAGATTTACGGGATACTCCTCGACAATCGAGCGTAGCATTGCTCCGCAATGATTTACAAGAAATGCCACCAGATGGCGACGCACCCACTCCTCGGGTGTCAACACTACATACATCTTTCGCACCTCGTCAAAGACGACTCGTCGTCCGTTGTCGAGCGTGGCACGCAAATTTATAGGCGGAAAGTTTAGTTTTGGAGTGGAATCCATCGCAGGAACGATTTTTTTTATAACTTTGACACAAATATACGAATAATCTCAAATATATGAAACGATTTCTTTCTATCATAACACTTCTGGTTGTGGAGGTCGCAACAGCTACGGCGCAGGAGGTTGTATCTGAGAATACACTTACACCTCGTGCCAGAATAGCACCCTACAATACTGCGGCGTTGGCGCAGACACACGGTGGGGTGGCTGTAAAGTCGCAATATCTGCGTACGGTAAAGGAGTGGACACGTGCGGAGGATGCCGATGCGGTAATCTTCTCGTCTCAGTTTACTGTTCCGTTTTCGTGGCTTAGCCGTCAGGCGGTGGTTCACGTTGATGGTGCTTCGGGAGCTTATGAGGTTTTGGTAAATGGTAAGAAGGTGGGTTATACATCAAATGCCTTCTCGCCTGCGGAGTTCGATGCTACGAAGGTGACAAAGCAAGATATGAATACAATCCAGATTCGTGTGCTTAAAAATCATTGGAGCCGTAAGCTGGAGTGCTTTGTCGCCGACACTGAGCCACGAGTGGGCGAGGTATATGTGATGTCGCAGCCTACATTATATATACGTGATGTGGTGCATAACACCCGTGCCGATGTAGCGCTTCAGCAGGTTAATGTTGATTTGGGCTTTGTGGTGAAGACCGAGTCGCTCAATGCCAAGAAGGCTCGCATACATTATGAGATTATCGTTTCGGATACCGTATTGGTTACTTATGGTCATCAGGATGTCGTTCTCGATATGAAGCGTGAGGATACCGTGAAGGTTGTAACCAAAATCCCGTATGAGAATCTGTGGAGCGTTGACAACCCCTTGCGTTATCGCCTTAACCTCAAAACTCAGATTGAGGGTCGTTATGTGGAGTATCAGACGCATATGCTCGGCTTTAGAGATTTGGCGTATGAGGATGGCGCTTTATACGTGAATGGCATTAAGACGGAGCCTAATTTTAAGGATATGGATGCCCGTACGGTAACCGATAAGGATATTGTGGCGGCACGTGCGGCAAAGTATAACGGTGTTCGTTTCTTGAATGCGGCTGTTCCGTATGAGCTGTATCGTATGTGCGATTCGCTGGGAATGTACGTATCTGTAGCTGTTCCTATCAATACTCGCAATAGCGGAGCCTCTCGTCGTGTCGGCGGAAATGAGTCAAATAATAGAGAGTGGCGTGAATCTTTTGTGCAAAGAGCAGAAAATTCTTTCTACACAACAAGAAATTACGCTTGTGTGGTGGAATACACTTTGGCGAACGAGTCTTCGAATGGTATAAATCTGTATGAGAGCTACTTGCGTTTGAAGGAGCTCGTTACAAAGCACCCTGTGATCTACTCGGATGGCGGTGGAGAATGGAATAGCGACAAATAAAAATTAATTTTTTTTGAAAAAAGTTTGCAAAAAATTTGCACAGAATAAAAAAGTGCCTTATATTTGCACTCGCAATCAGGAACGAAAGTGACACGGTTGTAAAAGATGCCTCTTTAGCTCAGTTGGTAGAGCACGACACTCTTAATGTTGGGGTCCAGGGTTCGAGCCCCTGAGGGGGTACTGAAAGCGAGAATCGAAAGGTTCTCGCTTTTTTTTGTTGTATGCGCTTCCTGCCTAAAAGAGGTTGTCTAAATTTTGCATATCTTTCTTTGATTATGGATAAATTCGTACCACATAGCATAGATACTGCCAACTCTTATGAAACGGAGTTGATGGGAGAGGTTAAGGCGGGCTTCCCAAGTCCTGCTGAGGATATTCGTGAGAAGTTGGATTTGATTAGACTTCTCGTCAAGCATAAGGCTGCAACATTCTTTTTTCGTGTGGATGGAGTTTCGATGGTTGATAGTGGAATGGATGAAGGGGATATTCTTATTGTGGATAGAGCCATTGATGCCTACAACAACTGCAAGGCTGTATGCTACATTGATGGTGAATATACGGTCAAGCGAGTAGAAATGTCTGACAAGGGTGTTCGTTTGATGTCCGCCAATGAGAATAAGACCACATACAAACCCATTGAGATAACAAGTGAGAATAATTTTCTTATTTGGGGTGTGGTAACGTGGGTAATTAAGAAGATGTAGCGATGTTTGCCCTTGCCGATTGCAATAACTTCTACGCCTCGTGTGAGAGGGTGTTCCGCCCCGACCTGCAAGGCAAGCCAATCATTGTTCTGTCGAGCAATGATGGATG
>JAFNUH010000124.1 GCA_017384185.1 Alistipes sp. | reverse complement strand
CGTCAATATCACGCATATCGCTTGAAAGCTCCGACAAAGCCAAAACGCCAGAACGCTTGTTCATCATTGAGTTCAACTCAGCGTATGTCATACCCTCGTTCTCGCCGATATATGTGATAGCACTTGCATCAACCGAGCCACAACGAGTACCCATCATCAAACCATCCAACGGAGAGAAGCCCATAGATGTGTCGAATGACATACCGTTCAATACTGCTGTAACTGAGCCGCCGTTACCGATGTGGCAAGTGATAATCTTCGAGTTCTCGAAATCCAAGCCTACCATCTCGGCACCTACCTTAGCTACATACTTGTGGCTTGTGCCGTGGAAACCATACTTACGTACACGATACTTGTTGTAGTACTCCAAAGGCAAAGCGTAGAGGTAGTTGATAGCGGGGATGCTCTGGTGGAACGATGTGTCGAATACAGCTACCTGAGGAATGCCCGGCAATACCTTCTCGATAGAGAGGATACCCTCCAAGTTTGCGGGGTTGTGCAGAGGAGCAATCTCGAACAAAGACTTGATATTCTTCTTAGCCTCCTCGTCAACAACAACGCTCGACTTGAAGAACTCGCCGCCGTGAGCTACACGGTGACCAACAGCCTTCACCTCGTTGAGGTTGGCAATAACGCCGTGCTCAGCATTGGTAAGAGCGTCAAGAACAAGGCTGATACCTGTTGTGTGGTCAGCTATAGGCATCTTAACCTCAAATTTATCCTTGCCCGTAGGCTTGTGTGTAAGGCTTCCCTCGGGAAGACCGATGCGGTCAACCAAACCCTTGGCCAACAACGCATTGCTCTGCTCGTCAATATCGATAACCTGATACTTGATTGACGATGAGCCGCAGTTGAGTACTAATACAATCATTGTGTTTGAAATATTTAATTTATGTGTTTGTCTTAGGTTGAAATCTAATAGCAAATGGCGAACCTTATTTGCAATTCCAAAGATACAAAATATTGTGGTAAGATGTATGAAAAAAGGGCGAAAAAACTCTTCGCCCTCGAATATTTAATAATAAATTTACTCTTCAACCGTGTTGTATATGATAATTCTCTCAATCGCCCTTTGGCATACGGGGCAGAATTGTGTAGCCACGTTGTCTCGCATACGGCAGATGACAGCAGGACGATACATTCCCTTCGTTATATATCCACCGCCCTCATATACTCCCACGGTGTACTCCTTCTTTCGCTTTTCGGTGGGTTCTGTAGGAATCTTTGTTCGCTTGTCGAGCATATCCTTCCACTTCGAGTCGAAATCAACGAGCGATGTGATGTTCTGCTCCCACGGCTCGTGTGTAAGTTTGTAAGTGTTCTCGGTGTGGTCGGCGTGCTCGTAGAAATATTCGTCAGCCAACGCTCCAAACGAGTGTCCAAATTCGTGCACTACGACGGGCTTAAACTGCGGGTTGTGAGCCGTTGTCAGGGTGTATGAGTTGTATATGCCACCTCCTCCGTAAGTGTCTGTGTTGGCAAGGATTATCAGATGTTCATAGTCGATACCAGCAAGCGAGTCGTGAATCAAGTGTACGCTATTGGTTGTAAGGTAGCGGGGTGAATAGAATGTGTGAAAATTTGAGTTTAGCGCCGTCTGTCGCCAAACATCATCCTGCGGAACGCTTACATCGCTATGCTTTGAGGGAATCTTCACTGCCACAACGTTAAATTTCTCCTTGTGTGAAGCGAAAGGCTCGTATCGGAAAATCTCCTCGCAGGCGGTGCGGGCATCACGCATAAAAATATCCATCTCCGCTTCGGTATAGCCCTCGGCAACGATTGCAATGTCGATACACTCCTTGGCTGAGCCACTCTTTAAAAGGTATTCGTGTGGGGCTGCGGTACGACCATTCATATTGCGAATGAGCTTGTCTGATGGCGTGATTTTATGGCGCATCGAAGTCTGTTTTTTGCCTTCGTTGTCGAGTAGGGTAATCTCGGCGAAAACCTCCTGTTTTGGAAATGGTACGAGGAATGTAGCTTCGAAACTCTTTGTCAACTGTGAAGCCTCATCAGTTACCAGCCACTCCTGAAAAAGACTCGAAAATGTAGTGCGATATAGCGTTTTGCCACTTGCTACATCAACTAATTTTAGCTCTCCATTACCTTGCACGGGCACTTTGTCGAGATTTACTCTACGACCCGCCCAGCCGTCGGAAACGGCTAACTCGTCGAGAGCAACAATTTGATTCTCGGCATCT
>JAFNUH010000123.1 GCA_017384185.1 Alistipes sp. | reverse complement strand
TTGGCTGATATGACGGGTTATCTGTATGGTCGTGGCGGTGGCTGGCCTCACGCCTTCCGTAATGGTTATATGGCAACCAAGGAGCGTATCGAGACATCACGCTACTACGACGTGGCTAACTTTGCACGCAAGGTCAATGTGCCTGTCTTCTACTCATACGGATTCAACGATATGACCTGCTGTCCTACCTCGACAACGGCTGCATACAATGCAATTCCTACAGCCGATAAGGAGCTTTGGATTGTCCCCGAGATTGAGCATTGGACTTATCCTGAGCAGCAGGCTGCTCGTTCGAAGTGGATGATGGAGCAGTTAAAGAGCATAAAATAGCATAGAGAGAAATTGTATAACAATGCTCTTTCGGCATCTGGCTTGCCCTCGAAATGCTCATTTACGCTCGGTAAACTGCGCTTTCGTGGGCGGCGACCAGCTTCAAAATAGCTATCGCTATACAATTTCTAATATACGTATGCAAGAAAAATAGGTTGCCCAATCGGACAACCTATTTTATTTATTTAGCAGTATAAACAACCTTCTTAGTCTCGAAAAACTCCTCCTCGAAGAAGTCGGCTATCAGGAACTCCTGCCACTTCATCTTTGTGGCTGCAAGCTCCTCGGTCAGGTCGCCACCCTTTAGATAGAGTATTCCGTTGGGAAGCGTACCCTTCTGCCCACGCTCAATCTTTGTCCATATCCACTTAACGAACTGTGGCATCTCCGTTACGGCACGTGATACCACGTAGTCAAATTTCTCGGGAATCTGCTCTACACGCACGTTACGTGCATCTATATTGGTAATGCCTGCCCCCTCGCATACGCCCTTCACGACGGTAATCTTCTTGCCGATGGAGTCTGCCGACACGAACTGCACGTCTGGGAACATAATCGCCAGCGGCACACTCGGGAAGCCGCCTCCGCAACCAACATCCAACACTTTAGCCCCTGCCTCAAATTGACACACCTTGGCAATGGCGAGCGAGTGCAATATGTGACGCACGTAGAGCTGGTCGAAGTCCTTGCGTGAGACCACGTTAATCTTTGCGTTCCACTCGGCATAGAGGTCATAGAGGGCACGGTACTGCTCCTTCTGACGCTCGGTAAGCGATGGAAAATATTTTTCGATAATTGCTATCATCTTATTTTCGTTTATTCTGTTCTGATGTTGAGAGCAGACCACACGCCGCCTTGATATCCTCGCCACGTGATGCTCTGATTGTAGTCTGTATTCCTTTGGCTGTCAGCGTGTCACGGAATGCTCGCATACGCTCGTCCGAGGGCGAAAAGTAGGGTGAGTCGGGAATCTTGTGGAAACGAATAAGGTTCATACGACACTTTATTCCATCCAGCAGACGACACAGCTCCTTGATGTGCGCCGGCGAGTCATTCATCCCCTCCATAACGATATACTCGAACGACACACGACGTTGTCCCGTAAAGTCGTAGCGACGCAAAATATCGCATACCTCACGTATCGGGTAGGCGTTCTCGATAGGCATAATCTCCGCACGCTGCTCGTGGAATGGATTATGAAGACTTACAGCAAGATGCACCTTTGTCTCGTTCATAAAACGCTCCAGCTCACGTGCTACGCCAGCCGTCGAGAGTGTCACTCGTGTCGGCGACCACGCCATACCCCACGGAGCGGTAATAATCTCCAGCGCCGCCATAACATTGTCCATATTATCCAGCGGCTCG
>JAFNUH010000122.1 GCA_017384185.1 Alistipes sp. | reverse complement strand
TATGTTCCTCTACGCCTTCGGTTGGACTGCCTGCGTGATTCCGGCAGGCGGTATGGGTGGTGGCGCCACAGGTATGTCAATGCTCTTGAATGCCGTATTCCCCGCCATCTCGCTCGGTCAGTTTGTCTTTATCATCAACGCCATCCTGCTCTTGGTGGGCGGTTTTATCGTTGGCTGGAACTTCGGTCTAAAGACAATTTACTGTATTATTGTGCTCTCGGTAGCGATGGATGCGTGGGATTTGTGGCTGCCCGACGGAGTGCTCGCCAATGGCAATATCATAACAAACGGATTGCTCGTGGAGTACACGCAGACCATCGATTCGCACAACATCCTGCTGATAATTATGGGTGCCGTGATTGCCGGCTCGGGTGTCGCCATCAGCTTTAGCCAGGGCGGCTCAACGGGCGGAACTGATATTGTGGCGATGATTATAAACAAGTATAAAACAATCAGTTACGGCAAGATTGTTATCTCGAGCGACTTCTTTATCATCGGCTGTTCAATCTTCGTGGCGAGCGACATCGCAACGGGTATTGCAACCATCATCTACGGTTATATTATGATTGCCGTTTATGGTTATACGGTCGATTTGATTCAGTCGGGTAACCAGCAGTCGAGCCAGATATTTATCATCTCGCCCCAATATGAGGCTATCGCCGACGCCATCAACCACGAGGCACATCGTGGCGTTACAATCATCGACGGCAAGGGCTGGTACTCGAAGCAGGAGTGCAAGATTGCGATGGTTGTGTGCCGCAAGCGCAACGCATCGGAGATTCTGAAGATTGCCCACCGCATCGACGAAAATGCCTTCATCACAATGGGCTCAGTAATGGGCGTCTACGGCAAGGGCTTCGAGGCCCTGAGCAAGGTGTAACCCTCCGCAAACACAAGCCCTTCATTGCTCAAACAAGTAGCTCAAAAGAGAGTAAAAGGAAAAATATAAGAAATGCAGACTACTGGTCTGCATTTTTTTATACACAATTAGATCAATATATTTCTCAAATTGACAATAAACACATAATATATTTATACCTAGGCAAATAATTTATTTCATAACGATATGCTTTATATTTAATTTGGTATAAATTACTTTTTTATTTATAACAAATTTTATATCGTTGCAAAAGAGGGTAGAATTAGGGGCATATATATGAAAATATATACAATTTTTTTGTTTCTGTTGTTCGCTATACCAGCGCAAACATTAGGACAAAACAAAGCCAAATCCGAAAATCAGGATTTGGCTGATTCTGTATATATATACCACAACGAGTTAACACGCACAGAGATGAATATAGTCTTTCGTGTGGGGCGTAGCATTATTGATTCTACATATATGGATAACTCAGCCACACTACACCGTATGGTTGAGTGGGTGAATAGCGTACAGCAGGACTCCTTAGTCGACATTGTAAGCGTAGAATTTTGTGGTGCAGTGTCGCCCGAAGGAAGTAGCGCAATAAACAGGAAGCTAAGCCAGGCTCGTCTTACAGCATTGGAGAAATATTTGCGTTCACAGATAGATATTCCCGAAGAAATAATTGTTCGTAACGACCATTATATCTCTTGGCCTCATTTGAGTAGGATGGTTTCAGAGTCTGACATCGCTGACAAGGAGCGTATCCTTGCTATTATTGACAAACCTGGAACAACGCAAGCTGATGGCCTTGATAGTCGTATTACGGAGCTTAAAGCGCTCAATGGCGGACGAGCGTGGAACACTCTCTACAATCGCTTCTTTGTTCATATGCGTAATGCTTACACCGTGCTTGTTACGTGTAAGAGTAAGTTAGCCATAAAGTTAGAACAAGCCCCCGAACCGGAACCCGAACCAGAGCCCGTGCCCGAGCCAATTCCTGTTCCAGAGCCCATAGTGGAGCCAGAACCTATCCCCGAACCGGAGCCTATTAGAACTGTTTGTCCATATTCGGAGGAGGGATTCTGCTCTGATGGAAAATGTTATCCATACAAAACGATATTCGCATTAAAGAGCAATCTTCTCTACGATGCGCTCTCGCTTGTTAACTTTTCGATAGAGGTTCCATTTTCGAAGCACTTCTCGTTGCTTTACTACCACCAATTCCCGTGGTGGCGTTGGGGTGAAGCAAATAATGAGTACTGTCTGCGATTCCTCAGTATCGGTGGCGAGGCTCGATGGTGGTTCTTGCCTAAGCCTAAACCCCAGAGCGAGAAACGCATAAGCCGTGATAAACTCGTCGGTCACTTCTTCGGTATATATTCCGAGTCGGGACTCTGGGACTTCGAGCATCGTCGTGACATCTGCCACCAAGGTGAGTTCTGGAGTGTAGGTCTGAGCTACGGATATGCTATGCCTATCGGTCGTCGCCTCAACCTTGAGTTCTCACTCTCGGCAGGCTACGCCTCTATACCCTATCGTGGATATTTCCCCAGCGACGACTACGAAATCCTGTGGCGTGACCCCAGCGAGGTTGGTACCTGGCACTACTTTGGTCTTACCAAGGCGCAGATATCGCTCGTGATACCCATAACATCACACAAGCTAAAGGCAAAGAAAGGAGGTGAGCGATGAGTAATATAAAAATCCTCGCCATCTTTGCTATGGTGTTCACTATGGTGTCGTGCCATCACCGTCCGTTGCAAGACCCGAGCAACCTGCACTACGTGCGTATATATCTCGACGAGCAGATTCAAAACGTCACCTGCGGCTTCTACAACGAGAAGCTCCCCCGCCCCGAGTATAGCCGTCCTACCGTAATGCGTGTGGTGCTTGCCGACCCCGAAACCGATGTCATAGTCTCGGAGCGTTTCCTCCAGAATCGTGGTAGCGACTCACGTGGCAACTACATCGATGGCTACATCAGCGCCCCAGGAGGTAATTATAATTTGCTCACCTACTCGTTCGGCTCGGCCGTGACGCAGGTGCGTAACGAGAGAAGTTTTTATAGGATGGAGGCGTACACTAACGTCATCAGTGACCACTATCTGCAGTATATTCCCTCGTCACGACTCGACGTAGATAATAGCCGTATCGTCACCAGCCCCGAGCATTTATTCCACGAAGTGGCTGAGCCGATAACCATCAAACCCAATGTTGATGTTGATACGCTGAGGAATGCCAATGGCGACTACTTCACGGCTCACTCGCTGGTACATAGCTACTATCTTCAGGTGCGAGTGCGAGGCTTTGAGTGGATTCGTACGGCAGTGTCGATGTTGAGCGGTATGGCGGGCTCGAAGATTATGCACGAACACGAATATATAGAGATGGCAGAGCCGGTGCAGGTCTTCTTCACGATGAACTACGCCGACAAAGAGCGTACACGTGATAGTTCGACCTCGGCAACACTCTACACAACATTTAACACCTTTGGTAAGTTGCCCGACGTGCCGTCGATATATACGCTGAACATAGAGTTTGTCCGTAGCGACGGAACATCGCAGGTTGAGCAGATTGATATTACCCACCTATTCGACACCCCCGCAGCTCGTGACCACCGATGGCTGATTATCGAGGATGAGATTGTTATCACGCCGCCCCAGGGTAGTAGTGGCGGTATGTCGCCGGGTGTGGATGTATGGACCGACGTCGAAGCAGATGTGCAGATATAAAAAAATATTTACAAACTATTTATAAACAAACTTATTCAAAAACAATTAGTTATGAGAACAAAACTTTTCTTGGCAGCTTTGGCTGGTGTAGCACTGGCAAGCTGTGTGACAGACAAGGAGTATGTTGAGACTAACCCCTCACAGGATGCAAAGATTGTCTTCGATTCTCCCGTTCTGTACAACAACACTCAGACTCGTGCAAATGTATTTGGCGAGGTTGGCTCACACACATATGGATCTGTGACTTACTCTTACCCGAGAGAAGAGCAATTCAATATCTTTGGTATTCAGTACACAGGCAGCTTTGCAGGATGGGCTGCAGAGGGAGTTGAGCCTGCAGAATTTAACGGACAAGCTATTGCCTATGATAAAGATGTTGATGGTTGGGCTCCCAAAAAAATTGTCGATGGCAAAGCAGATTACTTTCACTGGCCTATTGGTAAAAATATGGCATTTGCAGCTTATTCTCCCGCTGATTTGAATGTTAATATAACAGGCGGCTATACATCAGACGTAAACAGTGCTGTCGTACCGACCTATGGCGCAAACGGTTTGACTATCAACGACTTTACCGTAATCCCTAATGCTGCTTATCAGTATGATCTTTTGTTTAGCCAGAGAGCTGTGGATATGGATGCTGATGATATGGTACACGGTGCTGCTTACTATAGCGGTATCCCCATTCAGTTCCAGCACGCTTTGACATCTATTCGTTTCTCTCTCCAAAATACTAGTAACGCAGAGGTTATAATTAAGGAGATTAAGCTTTATGGTGTAAAGAGTACAGGTGACTTCAGTGAGGGTATTACAGAGGGTACTAATCCCTCAGCTTATAACAGAGGTGAGGGAGGAAATGTAAATCCCACTTGGTCTGGTCACGACAATGTTGTTACAAAGGAGAAAGCTTATAATGTATTCTATATCAACGGCGGTGTAGATGCAGCGGGTGGCGTTGTAGCTCCTTATGAGGCTAAGTACCTCTCTGCTTTGCTTGATAAAACACTTGATCCTAATAATACTAATACTGGTACTTTCCACCAGCTTCTTTTGTTAC
>JAFNUH010000121.1 GCA_017384185.1 Alistipes sp. | reverse complement strand
GTTTGACCCCTCGATTGCCGAGGAGTTTGGTTACGAAATATCGTCACAGATAAGTTTTCTCGGCGTACCCTTGTGCGACACGCAGAGCCTGTTGCATCTGTTGATGCGCTTTGCCTTCAACCTGCTGATTTCGTGGGTTATAGTGCGTTTCTGCTACTACCGCAAGAGCCAGCGCAAGGACTACGTGCTGACCTATATGTTGTTCAGCTCGGCGATGTTCCTGCTAATCTTCCTAATGGAGAATGTCAACCTGCAAATCGGTCTTACGCTGGGATTGTTCGCCATCTTTGGCGTTATACGTTACCGAACAGAGACGGTGCCCGTGAGGGAGATGACCTATCTGTTTGTAATCATCGCAACGTCGGTGATAAACGGCTTGGCACTGAATATCAGCTACGTGGAGTTAATTGTGGCTAACCTATTGATTTTCCTACTAATATGGGCAATGGAGAGCCACGTGTTGTTGCGCCACACATCGGCAAAGCTGGTCATCTATGAGAAGATACAGCTCATCACGCCCGAGCGCCGTGAGGAGATGATTGCTGACCTCGAGCAGCGCCTCGGACACAAGGTGAATAAGGTAGAGGTGGGGCACGTCGATTTCCTGCGTGATGTAGCCTTCGTGAAGGTATATTACGAGTTGCCCGACGGGGAGATAAATACGGTTGACCATATCTCAAAGCCGAATCAGTTTGTATAAACATATAAGCAAAAAAAGATGAAACGAGTAAGAAATTATATATTGGTGGCTGTGGCTACGCTGGTGATGTGTGGCACGGCATTGGCTCAGAATATTCCGCTTACGGAGACTTCGGAGAGCGACGTGCAGCTACGCCTGCGTGCAGGCTTGGAGGTGCCCATCGGTCAGAAGTGGGAGTTCTCGTGGAGCGAGCAGATGCGTCTGCATAACAACCTCTCGAACTTCGACAAGATTGTATCGAGCGTAGGTTTTGGCTACAAGCCGTGGCGCTTCCTCAAGCTGGATGCGCAGTATGGTCTTGTGAATGAGCGCACATCGAAGACCGACAACGACACAGGCTTTAAGACTATCAATTGGCAGATTCGCCACCGCCTGAACTTCGACGTTACGGGCTCTGTGCGCTGGGGACGTGTGAAGCTCTCTTTAAGAGAGAGATTGCGTGCGCAGTTCCGCACCGACTCTATTAATAAGTATGAGCACGCCAACCCCGAACTCTCGTTGCGCTCACGCCTGAAGGGTGCCGTTAAGCTGAACAATGCACGTTGGGAGCCATACGCCTTTGTGGAGATTTACACCACGCTCAACGCCCCCGCTGCTGTCGACAACTACATCACCTCGCCCCTGAAGGTTGACAACTACATCAACCGAGTGCGTTTTGCCGTGGGTACGGAGATGAAGCTCAACAACAGCAGCAAGATGGATTTCTACTATATGTTGCACCTGAATCGCTCGTACGATGCACGCTACAAGGGTAATGCGGGCGACATAAAGTCGTGGGAGTTGGAGAAGAAGTGCGCCCACGTGATATGCATCGATTACAAGTTTAAGTTATAGATAAGAAAATTAGGTTAAATACGTTATATAATAAGAATGAGGAAGATGAGAGAGATGAAGAAATTATTTATTTTGGCGATTGCCATTGTCGCAAGCTCGGTAGCTTTTGCGCAGGAATTTACCCCATCCTACCACGAGTCATCGGATAGTGACTTGCAGGGTCGTTTTAAGGTTGCTTTGGATATTCCCATCAGCCAGAAGGTTAAACTATCGTTGGGTGAGCAGCTGCGTACGAAGGATTCATTCAATAGATTGGATAAATTTCTTTCGAGCCTGAGCGTGGCATACACACCGTGGAAGTTTTTAGAGGTGGGTACGGAGTACGC